>JASHPR010000504.1 GCA_030038015.1 Streptosporangiaceae bacterium | reverse complement strand
GGCGGGCCGGCCGGGACTGCCCGGCGCGGGCCCGCGCCCGCCGCGGCCGGACCGGTCCCGCCAGCCGGAGCGGTCCCGGCTGACCACCCGGGCGGCCGTGCTGGCCGTGGTGCTGTGCGCGATAGCACTGAGCCTGGCATACCCGGTGCGCGAGTACATCGCCCAGCGCCGGCAGATCGACCAGCTTGAGGCGCAGCGGCAGGCGATCGCCGCCAAGCTCAGCAGGCTGCAGGAGCAGGCGCAGGCGCTCCGGAGCAACGCCTACGTGGAACAGCAGGCAGAAAACAGGCTGCACATGTGCCTGCCCGCGCAGACCTGCTATGTGATCATCAGCCCTCCGGCGTCCCGCGACCGGGCCGCCACCTATGTTCAGGTTCCCGCCACGCCCTGGTACGAACGGCTGTGGACGTCGGTCCAGCAGGCGGACAAGGCCCCGGCCCGGTGACGGCAGAGCCGGCGGTGCCCTCCGCACCGGATGCCGCGGCGGTCGCGCTGCAGCTCGGCCGGCGGCCGCGCGGCCTGCTCGCCGTGGCGCATCGCTGCCCGTGCGGCCTGCCGGATGTCGTGGAGACGGCGCCACGGCTGCCCGACGGCACGCCGTTCCCGACGCTGTACTACCTGACCTGCCCGCGCGCGGTCGCCGCGGTCAGCCGCCTTGAGGCCGGCGGCCTGATGCGGGATATGGCAGAACGTGTCGCCGCCGACCCATCATTGCGCAATGCCTGCCTGGCGGCGCACCAGGACTACCTGGCCAGGCGGGATGAGGCAGCCAAGGCCGCCGGTGTGGCGCCGCTCCCGGCTGGCGCGCAGAGCGCGGGCGGGATGCCGGACCGGGTGAAGTGCCTGCACGCGCTCGTCGCGCATGAACTGGCGGTGCCAGGGGTGAACCCGCTGGGGCGGGAGGCCATAGCGGCCGCGGGGGAGTGGTGGCTGGCAGGCCCGTGCGTCACCGTGCCCGCCGGACCCGGGGCGGCGCCCGCATGAGACGGCCCGGTGCGGTTCGCGTGGCGGCCATCGACTGCGGCACCAACTCGCTGCGCCTGCTCATCGCGGACGTGGAGCCCGAGGCCGGGCGGCTCACCGACCTGGACCGCCGGATGGAGATCGTCCGGCTGGGCCAGGGCGTCGACGCCACAGGCCGGCTGGCGCCCGAGGCGCTGGCGCGCACGTTCGGCGTGCTCGAGGACTACGCCAACGAGATCGAGAGCGCATCGGCCTCCCGCGTGCGCATGGTCGCGACGAGCGCGACCCGGGACGCCGCCAACGCGCACGAGTTCGTCAACGGGGTCACCAGGATCCTGGGCGTCGCGCCCGAGGTGCTCACCGGTGATGCGGAGGCCTACCTCTCGTTCACCGGGGCGGTGGACGAGTTTGCCCTGGCCCGGGGGATCCCTGCGCCGCCGCCGCCCTATCTGGTGGTCGACATAGGCGGCGGCTCCACCGAGTTCGTGGCCGGGGCTGACGCGCCCGACGCGGCGCGCCCGGTAGCTGCGGTGTCGGTGGACATCGGGTGTGTCCGGCTGACCGAGCGGCACCTGCACACCGACCCGCCCCTGCCCAGCGAGGTCGCGGCGGCCACCGCCGACATCGACGCGGCACTGGACGCGGCGGCGGCGAAGCTCCCCGTGGCCGGCGCGCGCACCCTGATCGGCCTGGCCGGCTCGGTCACGACCGTGGCAGGCATCGTGCTCGGGCTTGCCGCCTACGACCCGGCCAAGACCCACCACGCGCGGATCTCTGTCGGCCAGGTCCACAAGGTGACCCGTGACCTGCTCAGCCAGACGCACCAGGAGCGGGCCAGGATCCCGGTGATGCACCCGGGCCGGGTCGACGTGATCGGCGCCGGAGCGCTGGTTCTCGACCGGATCATGGCCAGGTTCGGCTTCGGCGAGGTCGTGGTCAGCGAGCACGACATCCTGGACGGCATCGCGTGGTCGCTGGTGACAGGCTGACGGCGGCCGGCGGGGGCCAGGCGGCGGCAAGCCCGGTGCCGCCCGGAACCGGCTGGCCGGAGGATCCGGCGACGCCGGCGACGCCGGTTGCCGGCGACCGGGAGGCGGTGCGCAGGCTTGCGGAAACGGCCGGAACCCTGGCCGAACTTGTCGCACGGCAGTCGGTGTGCCGGGCCTGCCCGAGGCTGGTCGAGTGGCGGGAGCGGGTCGCCGCCGGGAAGCGGCGGTCCTTCGCCGCCGAGCGGTACTGGGGGCGGCCGGTCCCCGGCTGGGGGGACGAACGGCCGCGGGTGCTGATCGTGGGCCTGGCCCCGGCGGCGCACGGGGGCAACCGGACGGGACGGGTCTTCACCGGCGACCGCAGCGGCGACGTGCTGTACGCCTCGCTGTGGCGAACCGGGCTGGCCGCCAAGCCGGCCAGCGTCGCGGCCGGGGACGGGCAGCGGCTCCTCGGCGCGCGCATGGCGGCTGCGGTGCGGTGCGCGCCGCCGCAGAACAAACCGACGGTGGACGAGCGCGATGCCTGCGCGCCGTGGCTGACCGCTGAACTCCGGTTTGTCGCCGGGCACGTGCGCTCGGTTGTCTGCCTTGGGCACTTCGCCTGGCAGGTGATCTGGCCCCACCTGGCCGCCACGGGCTTCGAAGTTCCCAGGCCAAAGCCGTCGTTCGGGCACGGAATGGAAGTTTTGGTGCCGCGCGCCGGCGGCGCTCCGGTGCTGGTCATCGGCTGTTATCACCCAAGCCAGCAGAACACCTTTACCGGCCGCGTAACCGACGTCATGCTTGATGCAGTGTTCGAGCGTGCCCGCGATCACGCGGGCATGTAACGTTCCCGTCGTCTGGCCGATCTGCTTACAGAGTGTATATGTTCCCCCGGAACAGTTACACGCCGTATCTGGTCCGCGAGACCAAATCAATTGGATAGGTGTCTTTGGGCGAGAAACGGACTCACCGTAATTGCATTATCCGTGAATTACCTGAACGGCGCGAGGTATCATCTCTGAGCCCCCGTAGCCCAAGGGAAGAGGCCGGCCCCCTAAAAGGGTCCCCAGTGTCGGTTCGACTCCGACCGGGGGTACGTCTGAGCAGCACCGACCCCGAGCCCGGGTCGCGTTCGCGTGGCTGACCGTTCAGTCAATGGCGGGCTGGTCAGAAGCTGATCTTGGCGGCGGCCGTAACCCATTACAGGGCCAGGCGATTAAGCCCGCGCAAGCGCGTTGCCTATCGTTTTAGGCCCGGGTCTCATCCCGGTCGGCTTTAGATGTCTAGAGGTATTGCACCTGCCTCTGCATTTGCATTTGCTTTTGCCCATGCAAACGGCATTCATCGAGCCGGATCGGGCGTGGTCCGCCGGGGATCTGGGCGAGGCTTCCGGCCGCAAGGCCGTGCCTGTGGTGTCCGGGGGTGGGCGTGGTGCGGATCGTGCTGCATCGGGGCCCGGGGTTGGCGTGATGCGCCCGTATGTGGCGTGGCGGTGCGGCCGGGTGTGGCGTGGGAGTGCGGCCGGGTGCGGCGTGGGACTGCGGCCGGGTGCGGCGTGGGAGTGCGGCCGGGTGCCGCGTGGGAGTGCGGCCGGGTGCGGCGTGGGAGTGCGGCCGGGTGCGGCGTGGAGGTGCGGCCGGGATCAGCCGCTGGCGTCGGGGCCGGCCCGGGTGATCGTGATCCTGACCAGCACCCGTCGCTCGCGCCGCATGGCAGCCTGGTAGTCGTCCCAGTCAGGGTGCTCACCGGAGATCCGGCGGTAGTAGTCGACGAGGAGGTCCATCGCCTCAGGCAGGTGGACGATCTCGGCAGTGCCCTCGGCCTGGATCCACTCCCCGAAGAAGCCGTCGTTGAGCACGCAGAGCGATACGCGCGGATCCCGGGCGAGGTTCCTGGTCTTCATCGCCGTTTCCCTGGTGCTGACGACGATGCGCCCCTCACCGTCCACGCCGGCGCTCACTGGGGACAGCTGCGGGCGCCCGTCACGCCGCATCGTGGCGAGCACCGCATGGTGATGGACGCGCAGGAACTCCCTGACGCGTTGTGGGTCCACCTCAGGCGCTGAACAGCCTGCTTCGGCGCTGCACCTCGTACTCGTGCACGATCGCGCTGGCGTAGCCGTGCGTCAGACCATGCTCGTCTGCCAGCCAATGGGCACGTTCAGCACGGCGCAGGAACGCCGGGCCAGACTCTAGTCTGCTGAACCACTCTCGGAGGTCACGTCCGGTGACCGACGGGATGCGGGCGATCAAGTTCTTGTGCATCTCCGGAGAGTGGGTCAGAGACAAGTGGCACCTCCAGGCGCGCCCCGGGGCAGGGTAGGCCCCTCTCCAGTCGAGACTGCACCACCTTGGCGCGCCTGGCAACCCCCAGATGTTGCCCTTCCGTAATGCAACGTTTGGGCACGCAGCGAACGCGGGCAATCAGGACAGCCGCTCGAAGATCATCGCCATGCCCTGGCCGCCGCCCACGCACATGGTCTCCAGGCCGAAGGTCTTGTCGTGGAACTGCAGGCTGTTCAGCAGCGTCGAGGTGATCCTGGCCCCGGTCATGCCGAACGGGTGGCCGACGGCGATCGCCCCGCCGTTGACGTTCAGCTTGTCGATGTCGATGCCGAGGTCCCGGTATGACGGGATCACCTGGGCCGCGAACGCCTCGTTGATCTCCACCAGGTCGATGTCGTCGATCGTCATGCCCGCCCTTCCCAGGGCCTGGCGCGTCGCCTCCACCGGGCCGAGGCCCATGATCTCGGGCGACAGCGCGCTCACCCCCGAGGAGACGATCCGCGCCAGGGGCGTGATGCCGAGCTCGGCCGCCTTGGTGTCGCTCATCACCATCACGGCGGCGGCGCCGTCGTTCAGCGGGCAGCAGTTGCCCGCTGTCACCGTTCCGTCCGGCCGGAACACCGGCTGCAGCGCGGCCACCTTCTCGATCGTCGTTCCCGGGCGCGGGCCGTCGTCCGCGGACACCTCCGTGCCGCCCGGCAGCGTGACGGGCGTGATGTCCCGCTGCCAGAACCCGTTGGCCAGCGCCTTCTCGGCGAGGTTCTGCGAACGCACGCCGAACTCGTCCTGCTCCTGCCGGGAGATGCCGCGCAGCTCCGCGACGTTCTCAGCGGTCTGCCCCATCGCGATGTAGACGTCGGGGATATGCCCGTCCTGCCGCGGGTCGTGCCACGTGCCGCCGACCGCGGCGGCCTGGGCGGCCGACCGTTCCTCGGCGTCGGCGAACACCGGGTTCCTGGTCTCCGGCCAGCTGTCGCTGCTGCCCTTGCCGAAGCGGCTCACGCACTCCACACCGGCGGAGATGAACGCGTCGCCCTCGCCGACCTTGATCGCGTGGAACGCCATCCGGGTGGTCTGCAGCGAGGACGAGCAGTACCGGGTCACCGTCGTCCCCGGCAGGTGGTCGTGGCCGAGCATGACCGCGACCACGCGGGCCATGTTGTAGCCCTGCTCGCCGCCCGGCAGCCCGCAGCCGAGGATCAGGTCGCCGATGTCGGCCGGGTCCAGCTGCGGCACCTTGGCCAGCGCGGCCGTGACGAGCTGCGCGGTCAGGTCATCGGGACGGATGCTGGTCAGCGACCCCTTGAACGCGCGGCCGATCGGCGAGCGCGCGGTGGCGACGATGACTGCCTCGGGCATGGCGGACCCCCAAAGTCATTTGTTAACTCGACAGTAGCTTATGCCGTGTCCATATCTATTTCACCTGCAGGGCCGGGGGCAGGGCCAGGTGGGATACCTCGGTTGCGTGTGGGCGCAGGGCCAGGCGGGATACCTGGGTTGCGCCTGGGCGCAGGGCCAGGTGGGATAGCGTCGGTTGCCTAGGAGCGAGGCGGTTGACATGCAGGTACACGACACCCTGATCGAGATGTTCGGCAACACCCCGCTCGTCAGGCTGCGGCGGGTGACGAGCGGGCTGGCCCCCGGGGCGGCCGCCGAGAACGCGCCCCAGGTGCTGGCCAAAGTCGAGTACTTCAACCCGGGCGGCTCGGTGAAGGACCGGATCGCGCTGCGCATGGTCGAGGCCGCCGAGGCATCGGGTGCGCTGCGGCCCGGTGGCACGATCATCGAGCCGACCTCGGGCAACACCGGGATCGGCCTGGCGATCGTCGCCCAGGAAAAGGGCTACAAGTGCCTCTTCGTGTGCCCGGACAAGGTCAGCCAGGACAAGATCAGCGTCCTGCGCGCGTACGGCGCCGAGGTCGTCGTGTGCCCCACCACCGTGTCGCCTGACCACCCGGACTCGTATTACTCGGTGTCAGACCGGCTGGCCCGGGAGACCGACGGCGGCTGGAAGCCCAACCAGTACGCCAACGCGGACAACCCTGCCTCGCACTACCAGTCCACGGGCCCCGAGATCTGGGAGCAGACCGAGAGGCGCGTCACCCACTTCGTGGCCGGGATCGGCACCGGCGGGACGATCTCCGGTACCGGCCGGTACCTCAAGGACGTATCGGGCGGCCGGGTGCGCGTCATCGGCGCCGACCCCGAAGGCTCGGTGTACTCGGGCGGCGGCGGCCGGCCCTACCTGGTCGAGGGCGTGGGCGAGGACATCTGGCCAGAGACCTACGACAAGAACATCTGCGACCAGATCATCGCGGTCAGCGACGCCGAGTCGTTCCGGATGACCCGGCGGCTGGCCCGCGAGGAAGCGCTCCTGGTTGGCGGCTCCAGCGGGCTCGCCGTGGTGGCCGCGCTGCGGGTCGCCGCGTCCGCCGCGCCCGGCGACGTGATCGTGGTGCTGCTGCCGGACGGCGGGCGCGGCTACCTCGGCAAGATCTTCAACGACGAGTGGATGGCGGACTACGGGTTCCTCTCGGAAGAGACCGCCGAGCCGCGGGTCGCGGACATCCTCAGCGGCAAGCAGGCCGGGCTGCCGCCGTTCGTGCACGCCCACCCCGGGGAGACCGTGGCGGCGGCGATCGAGAGCCTGCGCGAGTACGAGGTGTCACAGCTTCCCGTGCTGAGCGCGGAGCCGCCGGTGATGGCGGCCGAGGTGATCGGCTCGATCGTCGAGCGCGACCTGCTCGACGCGCTGGTCTCCGGGCGGGCGAGGCCGCAGGACCCGGTCGGCGGCCACATGTCAGCGCCGCTGCCGATGGTGGGCTCCGGCGAGCCGGTCAGCAGCGCGGTGCGGGCGATGGAGAAGGCTGGCGCGGCGGTGGTTCTGGTCGAAGGCAAGCCGGCCGGGATGATCACGCGGCAAGATGTGCTGACGTACCTGGCGGCCGGCACGGGCTGACAACCACGAACGGGGCGGAGAGGCATGAACCTTGACGGATTCGAGACCCTGGCGATCCACGCGGGCCAGGAGCCTGATCCGCTGACCGGTGCCGTGGTCCCGCCGATCTACCAGGTCTCCACCTACAAGCAGGACGGGGTCGGGGCACCGCGCGGCGGGGGCGGGACCGGCGCTGGGCGCTGGATCGAGGGCTACGAGTACTCGCGGACGGCCAACCCGACCAGGGGCGCGCTCGAGGACTGCCTGGGCGCCCTCGAAGGCGGCACCCGCGCATTCGCGTTCGCGTCGGGGATGGCGGCCGAGGACTGCCTGCTGCGCACCGTGTGCGGGCCGTCCGATCACGTGCTGATCCCCAGCGACGCCTACGGCGGGACCTTCCGCCTGGTGGACAAGGTGCTGCGGCCCTGGGGCGTCAGCTACCTCCCGGTGCCGATGTCACAGCCGGCGGCGGTCAGGAACGCGCTGCAGGACAGGCCGGCCCGGCTGGTCTGGGTGGAGACGCCGACGAACCCGCTGCTCTCGATTGCCGACATCACCGCGCTGGCGGATGTCGTGCACGAGGCAGGCGCGCTGCTCGTCGTGGACAACACGTTCGCCTCGCCGTACCTGCAGCAGCCGCTGGCGCTCGGCGCGGACGTGGTGGTCCATTCGACCACCAAGTACCTGGGCGGCCACTCCGATGTGGTGGGCGGTGCGCTCGTGGTCACCGACGCCGGCCTGGGCGCGAAGATCGCCTTTAACCAGAACGCCACGGGAGCCGCGGCCAGTCCGTTCGATGCCTGGCTCACCCTCCGGGGGATCAGGACCCTCGGGGTGCGGATGGACCGCCACTGCGAGAACGCGCACCGGGTAGCCGGCATGCTCGCCGCGCATCCCAAGGTGGCCGAGGTGTTCTACCCGGGCCTTCCCTCGCATCCGGGCCACGAGGTGGCGGCGAAGCAGATGCGAGGGTTCGGCGGGATCGTGTCGTTCCGGTCGGCCGGCGGCGAGGCCGAAGCGGTCGCGCTGTGCGGCCGGACCCGGCTGTTCACCCTCGGGGAGTCGCTCGGCGGCGTGGAGTCGCTGATCGAGCACCCGGGCCGGATGACCCACGCATCGGCCGCCGGGTCGGCGCTCGAGGTTCCCGGCGACCTGGTCCGGCTCTCGGTGGGCATCGAGACCGCCGGGGACCTGCTCGAGGACCTGCGCGCCGCGCTCGGCTGACCGGGGGCGGCGTCGGTGCCGCCGCACACCACGACGTCGGCCTCGCCAGCCAGGATGAGCTGCCGGGCCTGCAGGAAGGCGGCGCTGCCGCTCGCGCAGGCCAGCGCGCTGGCCAGCACCGGGCCGTGGGCGCCGAGGTCGATCGCCACTTCGCAGGCGGGCACGTTGGCGTGAGGAACGCGCCATGGCTTCGCCGCCGCTGGGCTGGAAGATCCACACGTTGTCCGCGGACGACGACTGGACGGCTACCGGCAGGACGCCGGCCGGCATCGCCTGCTTGCTCCATGCCGGCCCGTTCCAGTGCAGGACCAGCGGCCGGGCGCTGGCCCCCGAGCCGGCGACGCCGACCGCCCAGGCGTCCTTCCGGCTTGCCGCGGTCACGCTTTGCAGCGGCGCCGCGGTGGATCTGGTCAGCCGTTCCAGACCATGAAGATGAGGATCACCAGCCAGATGAGGCTGACCACGCCGCCCATGGTGGCGATCCGCCCGCCTTCCACATGAGCGATGTGGGTGCCGGCGGTCACCGGCGCATCGTCGAGCACCGGGGCCGGGATGTCGTCCGCGCCGCCCGGCGCTGCCTCGGGGTGGGGAGCGGCCGTCCCTAGGGTGGCGGCCGCCTCGGCCGCGGTCGCCTTGGCGTCCTCCAGCGCACCGATCGCCCGGTGCTGATCCCGCAGGATCAGCGCGAGCAGCGCGAGAGCGACCACGAAGAGGGTCAGCGAGACGGTCAGCCACGGCTTGGCGAAGTCGTGATTGAGCTGAGCGAGGATCAGGCCGAAGATCAGCACCGCCAGGCACATGATCACGAAAATCATCGTGGTCCGGTACAGGTACCTGACGATGACCAGATTGCGCTTCCTGATGTAACGGGGCGTGGACATAATCGCCACCGTCACCGGGCCGATCGTGAAAATGGCGAAGGCGATATGCAGCCAGAGGATCAGCTTGTCAGTGAAGGACATGTGCCGATCTTAGGGCCGGGCCCGCTCAGCCCGGTTGACCGCCGCCGGATCCGCGGGTCAAGGACTGCCCCGCGGCTCCGGTTCCACCGGTGGCCGCGGCCCTGGGTTCCCCCGGGGCCGCGGACCGCGGGCGGCCCTAGCTTCCGGTCGACGTCGTGCTGCCGCTGGTGGTGCCGCTCCTGGCCGGCGTGCTGGCCGCTGGCTGCCGGGACTTGGCGATGTACGCCCCGATCAGGAACGCTACCCCCACCACAAATGCGACGGTGGCCCGGACCACGTGGTGGCCCTTGTGCACGGCGCCGTCCATGAAGTGCAAAGAGTTCGCCGCCCCTGATACATACAGAATCCCGGCGATAACCGCCAGAATCCCGATAACAGCCAGGACGATCACCAGCGGCCGCCGGCCAGGTGAGGCGCCTGACGTGCCTGAAGAACTCACGTGCTCCTCCTAGTCGATGAGCTGGACCCGCCTGAGGTCCCGCACAACCAGGTTGAGCTTACTGAACGAATCCGGCAGCTATGCCGCGGCCACCGGGACCGCCCCTGCCGCCGGCCCGGGGCCCGGGTCCCGGCCGAACGACCGGGACCCGGGGCCGCTGGCAGGCGGGAGGCCGGTGGCCGCTCCTGCCATGGGTTGCCGATGGTCAGCTGGACCTGGACTTGGTGGCGAACCAGGAGCCGGTCAGGGCGGCGATGCCCACGACCAGCGCGACGCCGCCACGGGCGAGGTGGTGGCCGTGCTTCACGTGGCTGCCCGCGATCAGGAAGCTGGGTATGGCGCTGCCGCCGACCAGGTACAGGATCGCGAGGATGATGGCCACCACGCCGATCACCGCCAGGATGATGACCAGCGGCTTCCTGCTGGCCGAGGCGCCGCCGGACACGCTTGCAGTACTCACTCTGTCTCCTTCTAGAAGGCCCCAGCGGCACGCGCTGCGGGCCATCTTCATGCCGCCATCGATGACTACCTGCGGCACGGTACTACGGGCGGGCCCTGCAGCGGAGGGCTTCCCAAAAGCGGCGAAAGTAAAATCTAGCCCCGGCCATTCCTGCGGGATCGCAAGAAGTCCTTGACCACGTACTCGCCCAGGTTCTCCGGCATCGCCCGGAGCACCCGGCCGCCGTTCCGCCGGGCCACCTCCTCGACGAACGCGGTGAGCCGCACGTCCTCGGCGAGCATGAACACATTCAGGGTGGCCCGGCGCCTGGTCATCTTGTCGACCTCGGCGAGGGTCAGCTCCAGCGTCTCCGGGGACGGCGGCCAGTCGAACCAGGACTGCCCGTCCCGGCGCAGGTGCGCGGTCGGCTCGCCGTCGGTCACCACCATCACGACCGGGTTGTGCTCGGGCCTGCGGTCGAGGAACCGGCCGGCCAGGATGAGCGCGTGATGCAGGTTGGTGCCCTGCACCATGTCCCAGCCCAGCCCGGCGAGATCGGTCTCGCGCAGCTCACGCGCGTAGTTGGAGAAGCCGATCACCTGGATCGAGTCCTGCGGGTACCTGCTGCGGACCAGGGCATGCAGCGCCAGCGCGGTCTGCTTGGCAACGCCCCACGTGCCGCGCAGCGCCATCGAGTAGGACAGGTCCACCAGCAGGCAGACCGCGGCCGACGTGCGGCGCTCGGTCTCCTCCACCTCGAAGTCGCTCACCGACAGCCGGACCCGCGGCCCGGAACCCGGCGGCCTGCCCGCGGCGGACGCCGGGGGCAGGCCGCCCCGCAGCAACGCGTTGCGGACCGTCGCCGGGGTGTCGATGGCCTGCTCGTCGCCGAACCGCCACGGCCGGGTGCTGCCGGTGTACTCGCCGGCCTGCCCGGCGTCGCGGGCGTCGTGGTCGCCGGCGCGGCCTTCGGGCAGGTCGGCGAACACGCGGCGGAGCGCCGTGTCGCCCAGCCTGCGCACCGCCTTCGGCGTCAGCTCCAGCTTGCCGTCGGTTCGCTGCAGGTATCCCTGCCGCTCCAGTTCCCGCTCGATCTGGCGCAGCGCCTCCATGTCGTCGACGGCCTGGCGGCCGAGCGCGCGCCTGACCGCCTCCTCGTCGATGTCGTCGAGCCGGGCGCCCGGGTAGTCCTGGCGCAGGGCGTCCTCCAGCTCGGCCAGGTCGGCGAGGTCGGCCAGCGCCGTGGTCGCCTCGCTCAGGCCGAGCGGCCTCTCGCCGGTCATCCGCTCGCCCGGCCAGCCGTCGAAGTCGATGTCCGGGCGCCGCGCCTGCAGCGCACCGGCGAGCCTGGCCATCTCGGCGGCCAGCCCGGCATCCTCGAGCGTCTGCGCCATCAGCGCGGCCAGCTCGTCGCGCTGGGCGTCGGTCAGCGAGCTGAGCAGCCGCTGTGCGGCGGCCATCCGGCGGACCAGCGAGTCGACGAGCTCGTCGAGGTTCCTGGGGGAGTCGGGGAACAGGTCCCCGTACCGCTCCATGAAGTCGTCGAAGTCCTGCTGGGTGTGCGTGCCGCGGGCGTCGGCGTCGAGCATCTCGTTGAGCGCGGCCATCATGTCCTTGACCCGCCCCATGGCCTCGGGGTCGGGCCGCTCGAGGCTCTGCTTCATCCCGCGGAACTGGCTGTCCAGCACCTCCCGGCGCAGCAGGTCCTTGAGCTTGGAGAACGTCTCCCTGGCGGCGGCGGATCGCCACTCGTAGCCGTCGAGCCGCCGGATCGCCTGCGCGGTGTCCCGGGGGAGCGCGTCGAGCTCGGCCTCGCGCAGCCTTGCCTCGTCGGCCGGGTCGGGGAACAGCTCGGCCCGCTCCTGCCCGATCGCGGTGTCGAGCAGCGCACGGGCCTGCTCCAGGATGCCGTCCAGGCGGCCGGAGTCCCGCAGCTCGCGCTGCCGCTCGCGCACCCTGCGCAGCAGGTCGTCGAGGCCCTTGTGGCCCGACATGCCCCTCCTGAGCAGCTCCCGCAGGGCATTGGCCGGGTCGGAGCCGCCCAGCACGGACTCGCCCAGCTCGTCCACCGCTCCGCGCACGTCATAGGGCGACTCGAGCGGGTCCGGCCCGTCGTGGTAGGGGCCGTACCGGTAACCGCTCACCGTTCCCGCGCCTCCTTACCAGTGCCGCGCTCTGCTGTGGCCAGAGCCAGCCCGATGCGTAACGTTCAAGATCCTCATCTAGGTGCGGTAGACCGTGCCGCCCTCGATGACGTCCTTGGACAGCCTGCGCATCAGGTACAGGCCCTCCATCGCGAACTCCAGCGCCGCCGCGGCCTCGCCGAACGACTCGCCGCCGTCCATGGAGAGCCGTTCCATGATCTTGGCCAGGCCGCGGACGTCGCCGATCCTGCGCAGCAGGTCGCTCGCCGAGACCAGCTCGCCGGACTCCACGCTGCCGCCCTCGGCGAACTTCGCCAGCAGGCCGCTGAAGTCCGCGCTGCCGAGCGAGGCGCGGAAGGTCTCGGCGATCGCCCGCCGCAGCAGGTGATCGAGCACCTCCTGCTCCCTTCCCTCCTCGCTGACCTCGAACTCCACCTTGCCGCGGAGCGTGCTCACCACGGCCGGAAGGTCGCAGACCCTGGCCACCGGCTGTTCCTCGCCGGTGATCGCGGAGCGGCGCACGGCCGAGGCTGCGACCGCCTCGGCGGCCGCGATCGCGAACCGCGCCGACACGCCGGAGCGCGCGTCCACGCTCGGCGAGGCGCGCACCAGCCGGGTGAACCTCGCGATCACCTCCACCAGGTGGTCAGGCAGCACCGCGCCCGGATCGTGGCCGTCCCAGGCGACCCCCGCCTCCTGGCGGATCAGCGCGAGCTCGGCGTCGAGGGACACCGGGTAGTGCGTGCGGATCTCGGCCCCGAACCTGTCCTTGAGGGGCGTGATGATCCGTCCCCGGTTGGTGTAGTCCTCCGGGTTCGCGCTCGCCACGAGGACCAGGTCGAGCGGCAGCCGCAGCGCATACCCGCGCACGCCGATGTCGCGCTCTTCCAGAACGTTGAGCAGGGAAACCTGGATCCGCTCGGCCAGGTCGGGAAGCTCGTTCAGGCAGAACACGCCCCGGTTGGTCCGCGG
>JASHPR010000503.1 GCA_030038015.1 Streptosporangiaceae bacterium | reverse complement strand
GACCACGTTGAACACGCCCGGCGGCAGGTGCTGGCTCATCAGCTGGGCCATCAGCAGCGTCGAGGCCGGGGTGGTGTCCGACGGCTTGAGCACCATCGTGTTGCCGGCCGCCAGCGCGGGCGCCCACTTCCATACCGCCATCATCATCGGGTAGTTCCACGGCGTCACCGCGGCGCAGACGCCGACCGGCTCGCGCCGGATGTACGACGTGAAACCGGACATGTACTCCCCGGCCGAGCGGCCCTCCAGCATCCGTGCCGCGCCGGCGAAGAACCGGATCTGGTCGACCGCGGGCGGGATCTCCTCGGACAGGGTCAGCCCGATCGGCTTGCCGGTGTTCCGCGACTCCACCTCTACCAGTTGCTGGGCGTGCTCCTCCAGCGTGTCCGCGATCCGCAGCAGCGCCAGGCTGCGCTCGGACGGCGTGGCGTCCCGCCAGCCCTCGAACGCGTCCGAGGCCGCGGCGAAGGCCGCGTTGACCTCGTCTTCGCCGGAGACCGGCGCGGTAGCGAAGACCTCGCCGGTACTGGGGTCGATCAGGTCCATGCGCCTGTCGTACGCGAAGTCCGCGTCCTGCCCGTTAACGAAGTTGTACAGGTCGTCCTTCGGCATTGAGGAGCCTCCGTCTCGATCGGCCACGAGCTGGTCGTTCTCGAAAATCTCTTAGGGCGTTCAGGCGCGCGAGGGGGTCCGTTCCTCGCATGCCCACGGTGACCCGTACTCGGTGAGCAGGTCAAGGAACGGTTCCGGGGGGAGCGCCTCGGGACCGAGCACGCCGGTGCCGGACCAGGCGCCCGAGTCGATCAGCTCGAGGGCCACCACGGGGTTGACGGCCGTCTGCCAGACCACTGCCTGGGAGCCGTACTCGGCCATGGACCATGCGTTGTCCACCACGTGGTGCAGGTAGACCTCGCGCGGGCCGCCGCCGGTGCCGGTGCCCGTCACCCAGGTGCCCGCGCAGGTGAGGCCGGTCATCTTGTCGCCGAGCGTGGCCGGGTCGGGCAGGCAGGCGGCGACCACGTCGCGCGGCGACACCGACGCCCCGCCCACCGTGACCGGGCTGGTGGAGTCCAGCCCCAGCTTGTGCAGCGTCCGCAGCACGCCGATGAACTCGGCCCCCAGCCCGTACTTGAACGTCACGCGCCGGGCGGTGACCCAGCGGGGGATCAGCAGCACCTCCTCGTGCTCCACGTTGACGCACTCGACGGGGCCGATCCCGGCGGGGAAGGTGAAGGTCTCGGGCTCGCTGAACGGCTCGGTGGTGAACCAGCCGCGGCCCGCCTCCCAGATCACCGGCGGGTTGAGGCATTCCTCGATCGTGGTCCAGATGGAGAAGGTGGGCGCGAAGTCATACCCGGCCACCGCCAGGCTGGCGCCGTCCCTGACCCCTATCTCATCGATCTCGGCAAACAGGGTGTCCGCGGCATACCGGGCGAAGACGTCAGAAAGCCCCGGTTCCACGCCGATCCCGGCCAGGGCCAGCTTCCCGCGCTCTTCCCACCGGGCGGCCAGGGCGAACTGGTCGTCGCCGAGCTTGACGCCGGTCCTGGCGTAGGGCTCATCGGAGTCGGGATGGGACAGCGACATGGCCATGTCCAGGTAGTGCGTGCCCGCCTGGAGCGCGGCGCGGAAGAGCGGCATCACGAAGCGCGGGTCGGTCGCGTTCATGAGCACGTCGCAGCGCTGGGCGGTGAGCAGGGCCGCCGCCGCCTGCTCGTCGCGCGCATCCAGCTGGACGGCGGTATACCTGCCCGGAGCCGCCCCGGCGGCGCGCTGCGCCCGGCTCAGGTCGTAATCGGCGATGACCAGGTCAGCGAACCGGCGGCGGGCGGCAATCTGGGCGAAGGCGGTTCCGACGCCTCCGGCGCCGACAAGCAGTATGCGCATGGCTGTGATCCTAGACGTCCGGGGGCCTGGCATGAACGGTACTAGTTGTGATACATAGCTGTTACAACGGAAATCGTTGCCGCGATGGATGGTTCATGCTAGAACCGTCGCACGGGGCGCTAACGCGCAATGCCCGGGGTGCCCGAAAAACCGCACGGGGCCCGGCGGCCCCGCCGCCGCCCGCGTGCCACGCCCGGCAAGGCCGGGCCGCTGCCAGGAGGGCTGAGCCATGGCCACCATCGAAGAAGCCACGCAGCCTGGGGGCTCTGCCGAGCAGGTCGCCGAGAAGGGTCTCAAGTCAGGGGCGCTCGGGCTGATCTCCAGCACCGTCATCGCGACCGCCTCGGTCGCCCCCGCCTACAGCCTCGCGGCCACGCTGGGCTTCGTGGTCGCGATCATCGGCCTGCAGTCGCCGATCGTGTGCATCATCGCGTTCATCCCGATGCTGTTCGCCTCCATCGGCTACAGCGAGCTGAACAAGGCCGACCCGGACTGCGGCACCACGTTCACCTGGGCCAGCCGCGCGTTCGGCCCGAAGACCGGGTGGGCCGGCGGCTGGGGCATCGTGGCCGCCGACATCCTGGTCATGGCCAGCCTCGCCCAGGTCGCCGGCGCGTACCTGTTCGACCTGTTCGGCGTCACGAGCATCGGCCACAACCCGGCCAGCGGCTGGGTGCTGCTGGCCGGTGTGCTCTGGATCATCGCGATGACCGCGATCTGCTATGTGGGCATCGAGGTCTCGGCGAACTTCCAGAAGCTTCTGCTGGGCATCGAGCTGGTCATGCTGATGGTGCTGTCGATCACGGCGCTGGTCCGGGTCGGCACCGGGCACCACCCGGCCACCTCGATCCCGGTCGCCGCGGCGTGGTTCAACCCGCTCCACGCCAGCTTCTCGCCGTTCATCGACGGGCTGGTGCTGTTCCTGTTCATCTACTGGGGCTGGGACACCGCTGTGTCGGTCAACGAGGAGACCGCCGACCGCAACCACACCCCGGGCCGGGCCGCGATCGTGTCCACGCTGCTGCTGCTGGTCATCTACCTGCTGGTGACCACCTCCGTGCAGTCGTTCGCCGGGATCGGGACCAAGGGCATCGGCCTGGGGAATCCGTCCAACACCGGCGACGTGCTGTCCATCCTCGGCAGCGCGGTCTTCGGCACCTCGGGCTTCGGGGTGTTCCTGTCCCGGCTGCTGATCCTGATGGTGCTCTCCTCGGCGGCCGCGTCCACGCAGACCACGATCCTGCCGACGGCCCGCACCACGCTGTCCATGGCCGTCTACGGGGCCCTGCCCAAGTCGTTCTCGAAGATCCACCGCCGCTATCTCACCCCGACGGTGTCGACCCTCATCATGGGCGGCATCTCGATCGCGCTCTACCTGGTGATGAACTTCGTCTCGCACGGCAACGTGATCACCGACGCGGTCACCTGCTGCGGCATCTGGATCGCGTTCTACTACGGGCTCACCGCGTTCGCCTGCGCCTGGTACTACCGCAAGACGCTGACCAGCAGCGCCCGCAACCTGTGGATGCAGGGCATCCTGCCGCTGCTCGGCGGCCTCATCCTGTACTTCGCCGGCGGCTGGAGCCTGTGGGAGGACTACGACGTCGGGACGGGAACCAGCGTCACCACGTACACCGTGCCGGGGCTGCACTGGCATGTCGGCGGCGTGTTCGTGATCGCGTTCCTGTCCGCGCTGGCCGGGGTCATCTTCTTCGTCTACCTGCGGATCGCGCAGCCCGCGTTCTTCAGGAAGCAGACCCTCACCAGGGCGACGCCCACGCTGGTCCCCGACGACTGACCGGGAGGCCGGCGCCCCGCCGCCCCCGGGCCGCCCGCGCAGCCGGCGCTGCCGACGGCGGGTGTCGGCGGAAACGCCTAGGCTGGGCGGGTGACCGCGACCGCCGCCGGCTCCTCCCTCCTGGCGGGGCTGAACCCCCAGCAGCGGGCCGCCGTCGTGCACGAGGGCAGCCCGCTGCTCATCGTGGCCGGCGCCGGCTCGGGCAAAACCCGGGTGCTGACCCACCGCATCGCGTACCTGGTGGCCGAGCGGGGGGTGTCGCCCCGCGAGATCCTGGCGATCACGTTCACCAACAAGGCGGCCGGCGAGATGGCCGGCAGGGCGGCGGCGCTCACCGGGTCGCGGGCGCGGTCCATGTGGCTGATGACGTTCCACTCGGCCTGCGTGCGGATCCTGCGCCGCGAGGCCGCCAGGTTCGGCTACCCGTCCTCGTTCTCGATCTATGACCAGGCCGACTCGCAGCGGCTGATGACGCTGGTCTGCCGGGAGCTGGACCTCGACACCAGGTACCACCCGCCGAAGGCGATGGCGGCCCAGGTCTCCAGCCTGAAGAACGAGCTGGTCGACTACGAGACGTTCGCCGCCCGGGCCACCGGGTACCGGGAGAAGACGCTGGCCGAGGCCTACGCCGAGTACCAGCGCAGGCTGGTCGCCGCGGGCGCGATGGACTTCGACGACCTGATCATGGTGACGGTCAACCTGCTGCAGGCCTTCCCCGAGGTGGCGGCCGAGTACCGGGCCAGGTTCCGGCACGTGCTGGTCGATGAGTACCAGGACACCAACCACGCCCAGTACGTGCTGGTCACCGAGTTTGCCGGGCAGCATCCGCCCGGCCTGGAGCGGGCCGGGGCGAGCCCGCCGGCCGAGCTGTGCGTGGTCGGCGACGCCGACCAGGCGATCTACGCCTTCCGCGGCGCCACGGTCAGGAACATCGAGGAGTTCGAGCGCGACTTCCCCGGCGCCAGGGTCATCCTGCTTGAGCAGAACTACCGCTCCACCCAGAACATCCTGGCCGCGGCCAACGCCGTGGTCTCCCGGAACCGCGGCCGGGTGCCGAAGAAGCTCTGGTCCGAGGCGGGCAACGGGCCGCCGATCACCGGCTACGTGGCGGACAGCGAGCACGACGAGGCGGCGTTCGTGGCCGAGGAGGTGGACCGGCTCGCCGATGAGGGCCTGGCGACCCCGGGGCAGGTGGCGGTGTTCTACCGCACCAACGCCCAGTCCCGGGTGTTTGAGGAGGTCTTCATCCGGGCCGGCCTGCCGTACAAGGTGGTCGGCGGGGTGCGGTTCTACGAGCGGCGCGAGGTCCGCGACCTCCTGGCCTACCTGCGGCTGATCGCCAACCCCGAGGACGAGGTCTCGCTGCGCCGGGTGCTGAACGTGCCGAAGCGGGGGATCGGCGAGCGCGCCGAGGAGTGCGTGGCGACGCAGGCCGCCCGGCAGCGGGTCAGCTTCGCCCGGGCCCTGGCCCGGCCCGGGGACATCCCCGACCTGGCGGCGCGTTCGGCCAGGTCGATCGAGGCGTTCAACGAGCTGATCGCCGGCCTGCGGGAGATGGCCCAGGCAGGCAGCCCGGCCGGCGACCTGGCCGACGCGGTGCTCGACCGCACCGGGTACCTGGCCGAGCTGCAGGCGTCGAGGGACCTGCAGGATGAGAGCCGGATCGAGAACCTCAGGGAGCTGGTCTCGGTGGCGCGGGAGTACGACAGCCGCACCCCCGGCGGGTCGCTGGCCGACTTCCTCGAGCAGGTGGCGCTCGTCGCCGACGCCGACGAGATCCCCGAGGGCGAGGATCACGCCGGCCTGGTGACGCTGATGACCCTGCACACCGCGAAGGGTCTGGAGTTCCCCGTCGTGTTCCTGACCGGCCTGGAGGAGAACGTCTTCCCGCACGAGCGGTCGTCGGGCGACGAGCGGGAGCTCGCCGAGGAGCGGCGGCTGGCCTACGTCGGGATCACGCGCGCGGAGCAGCGCCTGTACCTGACCCGCGCGGTGGCGCGGACCTGGTGGGGCCGGCCTTCCTACCACAGGCAGTCCAGGTTCCTTTCCGAGGTCCCCGAGGAGCTGATCGAGTGGCGCCGGGATGCCGCGGCCGCCGCGCCGTCAGCCTCCGAGCGGCTGGCCAGGCGGCCAGGCGTGCAGGCGCTCGGCAACCGGCCGGTGCCCTCGCTGTCGCCGGGCGACCGGGTGAACCACGACTCCTACGGGCTCGGCATGGTGCTGTCGGTCGAGGGCCGGGGCGACGATCCCGAGGCGAAGATCGATTTCGGCGGTGACTACGGGATCAAGCACCTGGTGCTGCGCTACGCCCCGATCGAGAAGCTGTAACCGCCGCGGCGGATGCCACACCGCCGCGCTCGGCGTGACTGGGCCGGCGGGCGCGGCCGCAGCTGGTCCCGGGGGCAGCGGCTACCCTGCGGGATAGGCGGCTACCTCACCTGCCGGGCTGGACTGCGTTCTGGTGGAGGACATTCATGAGCAGCATCCGCGTGGTCATCGCGAAGCCGGGCCTCGACGGGCACGACCGGGGCGCCAAGGTGGTGGCGCGGGCACTCCGGGACGCAGGGGTGGAGGTCATCTACACCGGGCTGCACCAGACCCCGGAGCAGATCGTGGCCGCGGCGCTGCAGGAGGACGCCGACGCGATCGGGCTGTCGGTGCTGTCGGGCGCGCACATGACCCAGTTCACGCGGGTGCTGGAGCTGCTGAAGGAACGGGGCGCAACCGACATCGTCGTGTTCGGCGGCGGCATCATCCCGGACGAGGACATCGCCGAGCTGGAACGGCTGGGCGTGGCGAAGATCTTCACCCCGGGCGCGCCCATGACCCAGATCGTGGAATGGGTCCGCGAGACCCTCGGCAACCGCGCACAGGCAGGTTCTGCGCCGTCCTCCTGACCGCCCGCGGTGATCACCCGGTCTTGCCGGGGGCGGTGCCGGCGGGGGCGGTGCCGGCGGGGGCGGTACCGGCGGGGGCGGTACCGGCGGGGGCGGTGTCACGGCTGACGTCGGCCGCCGCGTAGGCCTCGTCCTGGCCCAGGGTTTCCTTCTGGAGGAGGGTGTGCGCCAGCCGGTCCAGCCGGTCCCGGTTGCTGCGCAGGATGGTCAGCGCCTGCTGGTAGCACTCCTCGGTGATCCGGCGGGCTTCGGTGTCGACGAGCTCCCTGGTGGCCGGGGCGACGCCGTCCAGGCCGTAGGGCGATTGCTGGTCGGGCGGGGGGAGCACCGTGATCGGCCCGATGGCCGGGGACATCCCCCAGCGGCCCACCATCTGCCGGGCGATCTGGCTGGCGTGGTCCAGGTCGCTTTCGGCGCCGGTGGTCACGTCGCCGTAGACGACCTCCTCGGACGCGCGCCCGCCCAGGGCGCCGGTGATCCGGCCGCGCAGGTATTCGGTGGAGTAGTCGTACCGGTCGGACTGGGGGGCTTGGTAGGTGGCGCCGAGGGACTGGCCGCGCGGGATGATCGAGATCTGGCGGATCGGGTCGGAGCCGGAGGTGAGCATGCCGATCAGGGCGTGGCCGGACTCGTGGTAGGCGGTTCGCTCCCGCTCGGCGGGCGAGAGCACGATGCCGCGGACGGTGCCCAGGACGACCTTCTCCACCGAGTCGTTGAAGTCGGCCATGTTCACCCGGTCGTGGTCGCGGCGGGCGGCCAGCAGCGCGGCCTCGTTGACCAGGTTGGCCAGGTCCGCGCCGACCATGCCCGGGGTCTGGGCGGCCACGGCGTCCAGGTCGGCGTCCGGCGCCAGGGGCACGCCCCGGGTGTGCACGGCGAGGATCTGCCGCCGGCCGCGCTGATCCGGCGGGGACACCGTCACCCGCCGGTCGAACCGGCCCGGGCGCAGCAGCGCCGGGTCAAGGACGTCGACCCGGTTGGTCGCCGCCAGGACCACGACGCCCTCGTTGCCGGTGAAGCCGTCCATCTCGGTCAGGATCTGGTCGAGGGTCTGCTCCCGCTCGTCGTAGCCGCCGGCCACGTCGGCGCTGCCCCGGGCCCGGCCGATGGCGTCGATCTCGTCGATGAAGATGATGGACGGGGCGACCTGCTTGGCCTGGTCGAAGAGGTCACGCACCCGGCTGGCCCCGACCCCGACGATCATCTCGACGAACTCCGACGCCGAGATCGAGAAGAACGGCACGTCGGCCTCGCCGGCGACCGCCCGGGCCAGCAGGGTCTTGCCGGTGCCCGGCGCGCCGGCCAGCAGCACGCCGTGCGGGATCTGCGCGCCCAGCCGGGTGTACCGGCCGGGATCACGCAGGAAGTCCACGATCTCCCGGACCTCGTCCTCGACGTCGTCGATCCCCGCGACGTCGGCGAACGTGGTTCGCTGCCCGGACTCCGGGTTGTACTGGCGGGCCCGGGACCGGCCCAGGCCGCCCATGCCGCCCAGCCCGGTCATGCCGCTGCGCATCCCCCCGTACAGCAGGGCGCCGAACAGCACGGCGGGGCCGAACCAGAGCAGGAGGTCTTCCCACAGCGGCGTGCCCTGCGCGTTGGCGGTCACGGTGACGCCGTTGGCCGCCAGCTTCTGCTCCAGGTTGTCGTTGGCCCACGCGGGGCGCTCGGTCGTGAACTGGGTCACCTCTGTCTGCTGGGAACTGGGCGTCGCGGGCGGATAGGCGGCCTGGTGCCGCAAGGTCCCCTGGATCGTGTCCCCGGTCGAGGTGACGGTCTGGACGTTGTTGGCGTTCACCTGGGCCATGAAGAAGCTGTAGGACACCGTCGGGCGCGCCGCGCTGACTAGCGCCGACGCCAGCAGCCAGTTGAGGATCAGCAGCCCCGCCATTATCCACAAGAACCGCGTCCAGTTCGGCCGGCCGCCCTTCTGCTCCTGCCTGCCCTTCGGCATCCCCTCCACCCGCCATGGCGGCGGCGACTGATCCCCGCCCCGCCCCCTGCCCGCCCCGCCGGCCTGAGAATCCGACGAAGCGCCGCCCTGCTTGCCGGGCTGGGCCGCCGGCCTGGCACCGCTGGCCGGGGCCTGCTGGCCCGCAGCGGCCGCGCCCTCCCCCGCCGGGGCCGCATCCTGTACCGGGGCCGCTCCGCCCGTCCCGCTGCGCTCCATCACCATCAGCTCCCTGCCCTGCACGGAAGGCTCAGACCGAGGCCGGCAGGGTTCTGCCCATAAGCCAGTCACACTAGCCAGCGAACGCCGCGGGCTTGTTGAGCTGATAGGGCCGTTTGACCCCCGGTTCCGGACCATGGTCCCCGGCGGCCGGCGCTGGCTGAGCGCCCACCGGCCAAGGGCGTTAGGCTGGCCCGGATGATCCTGATCCAGGCGAGCCTCGGTGGTCCAATGCATGCGACCGTTGCCCGGATGGGGCTTAAGCGGATAACCGGGAAGGCGGCCTCGGCCGGGACCGCGCGCCGCGAGCTGCGCCCGACCTTCGTTTCGCTGCTGCCGGATTCCGGCGTACCCGTCGAGCAGGTATGAGCACGAAAATAATGGAGATTGATCGTGGACCTGTTTGAGTATCAGGCGAAGGGCCTGTTCGCCAGCTACGGCGTTCCGATCCAGCAGGGCAAGGTCGCCACCACCCCCGACGAGGCCCGCGCAATCACCGCGGAGTTCATCGCCGCCGGAAAGCCGGGTGTCGTCATCAAGGCCCAGGTGAAGGTCGGCGGCCGCGGCAAGGCAGGCGGCGTGAAGCTCGCCACTGACCCTGACGAGGCGCGGGCCAAGGCAGAGAAGATCCTCGGCATGGACATCAAGGGCCACACCGTGCACTCCGTGCTGGTGGCCGAGGACATCAGCATCGCGGAGGAGTACTACCTGTCGTTCCTGGTCGACCGGGCCGACCGCACCTTCCTGTCGATGTGCTCGGTTGAGGGTGGGGTCGAGATCGAGGAAGTGGCCAGGACGAAGCCGGAGGCACTGGCCAGAGTCCCGGTGAACCCGCTGGCGGGCGTGGACGCGGCCAAGGCGGCAGGGATCGTCGCGGCGGGCAGGCTCCCGGAAAGGGCGCGGGCCGGCGCGACCGCGCTCGCGGAGCGCCTGTGGGCGGTCTTCACCGGCGAGGACGCCACGCTCGTCGAGGTCAACCCGCTGGTCCTGACCACCGACGGGCGGGTGCTCGCGCTGGACGCGAAGGTCACCCTCGACGACAACGCGGCCTTCCGGCATGACTTCGGCAGGTTCGCCGACCCGGGGAGCACCGACCCGATCGAGGCGCGGGCCAAGGAGAGGCACCTGAACTACGTGAAGCTCGACGGCCAGGTGGGCATCGTCGGCAACGGAGCGGGGCTGGTGATGTCCACGCTCGATGTCGTCGCCTACGCGGGCGAGGCGTTCGGCGGGATCCGGCCAGCGAACTTCCTTGACATCGGCGGGGGCGCCTCGGCCGAGGTCATGGCCGACGGCCTGGAGATCGTGCTGTCCGACCCTTCGGTCCGCAGCGTGCTCGTCAACGTGTTCGGCGGGATCACCTCGTGCGACGCGGTGGCGAACGGGATCGTGTCCGCGATCGGGATGCTCGGCGCGCGTGGCGATGAGGTGAACCACCCGATCGTGGTCCGCCTCGACGGCAACAACGCCGCCGAGGGACGGCGGATCCTCGACGAGGCCAAGATCGCCGTGGTCGAGCAGGTCGGGACCATGGACGACGCGGCGCGGCGCGCCGCCGAACTGGCCTCCGCGGCCGTGACGGGAGCATGAGATGGCGATCTTCCTGACCGGCCAAAGCCGGGTCATCGTCCAGGGCATCACCGGCTCCGAGGGCCGCAAGCACGGGGCGCGGATGCTGGCCGCGGGCACCAAGGTCGTGGGCGGGACCAACCCGCGCAAGGCCGGGCAGACGATCGAGCTCGCCGGGACCGAGCTTCCGGTGTTCGGGACCGTCGCGGACGCGATGGCGGCAACGGGCGCCGACGTCTCCGTCGTCTTCGTGCCGCAGACCGGCACCAAGGATGCGGTGGTCGAGGCGGTGGACGCCACAATGCCGCTGGTGATCGTGATCACCGAGGGCATCCCGGTGCACGACACCGCGGCGTTCTGGGCGTACGCGAGCGCCCATGGGAACGCCACGCGCGTCGTAGGCCCGAACTGCCCGGGCGTCGCGTCCCCCGGCAAGTCGAACGCCGGGATCATCCCGGCTGACATCACCACCGAGGGCCGGATCGGCCTGGTGTCGAAGTCCGGGACGCTGACTTACCAGATGATGTACGAGCTCCGCGACATCGGCTTCTCGACCGCGGTGGGGATCGGCGGCGACCCGATCATCGGCACGACCCACATCGACTGCCTGCGCGCGTTCCAGGACGACCCGGAGACCGACGCGATCGTGCTGATCGGGGAAATCGGCGGCGACGCCGAGGAGCGTGCCGCCGCGTTCATCGAGCGCAACGTCACCAAGCCGGTCGTCGCTTACGTGGCGGGCTTCACGGCGCCCGAAGGCAGGACCATGGGCCACGCCGGGGCGATCATCTCCGGATCGGCGGGCACGGCCCAGGCCAAGAAGGAGGCGCTGGAGAAGGTGGGGGTCCGGGTGGGCAAGACGCCCAGCGGAACCGCTGGCCTGGTCCGCGAGGTCATGCAGGGCCGCTGACCCCGGATCGCTGACCCGGGACCGCTGACCCGGGACCTGCCAGGGCGCACCGTGCTGCTTGCGCCGTGTCATTTCAATGTTGGCGTGGTCACCACGCGCCACGGCGCGCCTCCGCGCCTGGCAGCGGGGCAATTGCCAGGCTTGGTAGTTGTGTTGACTCGTTCCGTTGCCGGCCTGCGGCGGCCGGGAGGCGACGCACGCCCGGCGCCGCCTGGCGCCGACCGGCCCCTCGTCGTCACCGGGGCCATCGCCGCGTGCGCTGCCGCCGGGACGGGGCTCGCCGTGCTGACCCTGCTGACGCTTATCGGCTGGATCGCGGCGCCGCACGCCGGCCTGGGCCTGACCGGCGTGCTCCGCACGGCCGCGCTGCTGTGGCTGATCGGCCACCATGTGGGCTTCACCCTCCCCGGCACCGGCCGGATCGGGATGCTGCCGCTCGGGCTCGTCCTGCTGCCGGGTGCCCTCCTCTGGCGGGCGGGCCGGTGGGTGGTGCGGGCCGGGAGGGTCAGCAGGCTCCGCCACGTGGGCTATGCCGCCGTCGCGCTGGCCGTGCCCTACGCCATGGCGGCCGCGGCGCTCGCCCTGGCGGCCAGCAGTTCGTCACTCGCGACGCCCTCGGTGCCCGAGGCGGTGGTGTGCCCGTTCCTGCTCGCGCTGACGGCCGGCGGCCTCGGCGGTGCCCGTGAGATCGCGCCGTGGTCACGGCTCATCGGCTTGCTTCCTGACCGGCTCCGCTCGCTCACCGTGGGCACGGCCGGATCCCTTGCCGTCCTCACCGCGGCCGGCGCCGTGCTTGCTGGCGGCTCGCTCGCCGTGCATCTGGCGGATTTCCGTTCGGTCGACCAGGCGCTGGCCCCGGGCGCGGTGGGAGCCGTGCTGCTGCTGCTCGCCCAGCTTGCGTACGTGCCCAACGCCATCGCCTGGGCGGTCTCGTTCACGCTCGGCCCTGGGTTTGCGTTCGGGACCGGCACGGTGATCGCGCCGACGGGCTCCGCGCTCGGCTCACTCCCGGCCTTCCCGATGCTCGCGGCGCTGCCATCGGGGGCGCACTCGGCGGCGCCGCCCTTGCTGTCGGTGTTCGTGCTTGCCGTCCCCTACGCGGCCGGCGCCTTCGGCGGCCTGCTGGTGGCACGGACGGCACGGGTGCTGGCGCTGGAGGCCGCGCCGCTGTGCGGCTTCGCCTGCGGCACGCTGGCCGGATGCGTGCTCGGGGTGCTTGCCGCCTTCGCCGGCGGCCCGCTGGGCGACGGCCGCCTCGCCGCGGTCGGCCCCTCGGGATGGCAGGTCGGGGTGGTGGCCTCGCTCGAGGTCGGCGTGGCAGCCGCAGTGACCGCTGGCCTCACAAACTGGCGGCGCCTGCGTGCCGCAGCCGGGCGGGCCGCCGGGCCAGCCCCGCACCCGCGGGCGGCGGGAACGGCCTTGCCCGGGCACGGGCCGGGTGACGCGGCCGATGACGGGCACATGATCTACCTTGACCCGTGGGCCGGCACCGCAGACGAGGATGGCACCGATCCGGGGGAGCGGGTCCCGCGCGCGCCGTCATCCCTGCCGTCATCGCTCCCCGGGCAGCGCGAGTCACCCGGATAGCTTGCTCAGGCCCACCGACCGGTGGAGCTGGTTCACGCACGCCTGCTGGGCGCTGTGCGTGTTGGCCTCGTTGAGGCACTGGGAGAAAGACGACAGCTGGCGCCAGAACGCGGCGAACGCGATCAGCAGGATGATGCTGAGCAGGGCACCGATCACCCCGAGCACCATCCCGGCGACCGCGCCTCGCGGCCGCATGGTGACCGAGCGCCTGGCCCTCCGCGTCGCCGTGATCCCGAACCAGCATGCGCAGATGCCGACGGCAAGCGCGAAGAACACCAGGTAGATGCCGCGATGGAAGTTGCTGCCGACGCCGAGCAGGGCGAGCAGGCTGAGCACGCCGAGGATCAGGGCGGCGACAGCGCTCTGGCGCGCGGCGGGCTCAGGGGGCCGGAGCGGCTGCGCGGGCCTGGCCGGCCTGCGGGGC
>JASHPR010000502.1 GCA_030038015.1 Streptosporangiaceae bacterium | reverse complement strand
GCCTCCGACGACCCGGCAGCGGCCCCCACCTGGGCGGCGGCCCGGCAGCTCGTCACCGATGCCGCCACCGCCCGCCTGGCCCAGTGCTGCGGCGCCACCCTTGATACCCGCCCGGTACGCTCCGCGCCCCCCGGTCAAGCTCCCGCCGCCGCCGTGGCTTTCGCGGGCACAGACGCGGTCCGTTACGCGTTGGTGAGGTCGGCGCCGGTGGGGCCGGAGCCGATTGCGGCGGCGCGGTGCGTACCGGGCGGTCTTGAGAGTCCGTTTTTCCTTGTGCGGTACGCCCACGCACAGGCCGCATCGGTGCTGCGGTGGGCCGGGGACCTGGGGACCGAGCGCGACGCGTTCCATGGCGAGCCGCTGTCGCATCGCGCTGAGCTCGAGCTGCTGGCCGCGATGTCCTGGTTGCCGGAACGCGTCGCGGCGGCCGCCCGGCGCCGCAGGCCAGACGTGCTCGCCCGGCAGGTGGAGTGCCTGGCATCGCGGTGGCTCGACTGCGCGGAGGGCCATCCGGCGCTGCCGTTCGGCGGCCGGCAAGCCCCGCGGGATCAGGCGGAGGCGTCGGCCAGGCTGTGGCTGGCCGCGGCCGCGCGGGCCGCGATCGCCGCGGGGTTGCGGCTTATCGGCGTGGCCGCGCCGTCCAGGATGTAGCCGTTCGATCTGAGGGACTTGTGAGAATCGCCTGGTTGAAGTAGGTTTCCCGGCATCTGAATCAGCAATGCGCTCGGGGCCGGGGGAGTTGGCGACCGTGCGGTTCAAGCGCTAGCGAAACGGGTACCGCATGGGATGTAAGCCCCCTGGATGCCGACGGCCACAGCCTGGCTTTCCGTCTCGCTTGCCGAGCCTTACCCCCCGCGCGGCGGGCAGGAGCATACCCGGAAGCAGGTCGGGCATGGGCTGCCGGCTTCTCCTGCAACCTAGGGACAGCTCCGAAGGAATGCCGTGGCCGTGCATGGTGTTAAGCTGGATGCCGCACCAGATGCCCCGCCATGGGGAAAGGTGCTCGCCTGTCTGCCACTGGTCCTGGTCCGCATCCAGCGGAGGCCCGTGGCTGCCAGAGACATCCACCCACTCCCGCACCGCCACACCCGCCAGGCGCGGCCGGTGCACGGCGGATCAGGCCGAGCGGGGTGCACTGCGTGGCGGACCTGCGCCGCCATCCGGGCCAGCCATGGACTTCCGGCGTCGGTGCTGGGGCCAGCGCTAGGCCTCGCCAGCGACGGCGCAGGCTGCAAGCGGTGTACCGCGCGGGATGCCGGGCGTGACGGCACCGGCCGGCCAGCGCGGGGACGGCTGGACAACGCGGTGACAGCTGGCATAGCGGGATGGCGCGGTTTGGCGAATAGCACAACTTCAAGTGGCCCGGCGGTTGGCCGGAGCGTGACAGCGGGTGGCAGCGACCGGATCTGGAGCCGGCACCCGCACCCTGGGAAGGACCCCTCGTGAGCGACACCACCGATCTGATGACCGGCCCCTCCGGCATGCCGGAGGAATCCCCCGCCGCGTCCCCTTGGTCCGGTGCAGCACCGGACCCGGCGGGAGGTGCCGGGACTTCCCCCCAGCCCCCGAGCGCGGTACGCTCCTGGCCGGATGCGGATTCCCGTGCTGGTCAGGCATCGGGTTCTGGTGAGGCAGCCGTCCCGGGAGCGGCGGCGCCCGGGGCCAGCCGCCGCGCTGGCGCGGGGCTGTCCGCAATGCTCCTGCCGGAGCTCCAGCGGCTTGCGCAGTCGCTGGGCATCAACGGCACCGGCCGGATGCGGAAGAGCCAGATCATCGCCGCGATCGAGGAGCGGCAGGGCGGCGGTACCGCGCAGGGCGGTGCGGCGGCTGCCGGCCGGACACCAGAGCGCGCCGCTCACGGCGGCCAGGGCCAGGACGGGGGCGGCCACGGCGCGCAGAACGACAAACCAGCCCAGCGGGGGGCGCCTGCGGGAGCCGGCGCTACCCGCCCCTTTGAGCAGGACGCCATGGAATTCGAGACATCGACGCAGCCCGGTGTGGGCAGCGGTGCAAACGCGGGCGGGATCGGCGAGAGTTCGTATCAGGGCGGCGCGGCAGCCGCGAGCATTGGCGGTGCGGGGGGCGCCCCGGCCGCCCCGGCTGGCACCTCGGCGACCGCCGTCGTGAACGACACCGCCGACCGCGACGGATCAGGCCGTGACGCCGGCCAGGGCACCGTGCAGCGGGGTGATTCCCAGCAGCGCGACGATGTCCAGCAGGGCGACGGCCAGCGGGACAGCAGGCGGCGCCGCGGCAGCAACGGCCGGCGCGACGACCAGGGCGGCCGTCGCGACGACCAGCCGCGCGCGGCCAGTGACGGCTCCGACCAGCACCGTGACTCGCGGGACTACCGCGACGCGGGCGGCCAGCGCGACCAGGGCGGCCGCGACGACGAGCGCGATAACCAGGGCGGCAGGCGGAACCGGGACAGGTTCCGCAACAGGAACTCCGGCCGGGGGCGCCGGGAACGCGGCGGCGACGCCGAGCCGGTGATCTCCGAGGATGACGTGCTGATCCCCATCGCGGGCATCCTGGACGTGCTCGACAACTACGGGTTCGTCCGCACGACCGGCTACCTGCCGGGCTCCGACGACGTGTACGTGTCGCTGTCCCAGGTGCGCAGGCACGGGCTGCGCAAGGGCGACGTCATCGAGGGCGCGGTCAGGCAGCCCAGAGAAGGCGAGCGCCGGGAGAAGTTCAACGCACTGGTGCGGCTGGACAAGGTCAACGGCCTGGACCCGGAGCAGTCCAAGTCCCGGCCCGAGTTCGCCAAGCTGGTCCCGCTGTACCCGCAGGAGCGGCTGCGGCTCGAGACCGAGCCCGGCAACATGACCACCCGGATCATCGACCTGATCGCCCCGATCGGCAAGGGACAGCGCGGCCTGATCGTTTCGCCCTCCAAGGCGGGCAAGACGCTGATCATGCAGGCGATCGCGAACGCGATCACCAAGAACAACCCCGAGTGCCACCTGATGGTCGTGCTGGTGGACGAGCGGCCCGAGGAAGTCACCGACATGCAGCGGTCGGTCAAGGGCGAGGTCATCTACTCGACCTTCGACCGGCCGGCCGAGGACCACACCACCGTCGCCGAGCTTGCGATCGAGCGGGCCAAGCGGCTGGCCGAGATGGGTCACGACGTGGTGGTGCTGCTCGACTCGATCACCAGGCTGGGCCGCGCTTACAACCTCTCCGCGCCGGCCAGCGGCCGGATCATGTCCGGCGGCGTGGACTCGACCGCGCTGTACCCGCCGAAGCGGTTCTTCGGCGCGGCGCGCAACATCGAGCACGGCGGATCGATCACGATCCTGGCCACGGCGCTGATCGAGACGGGCTCGCGCGCGGACGAGGTGATCTTCGAGGAGTTCAAGGGCACCGGCAACATGGAGCTGCGGCTGCGCCGCGAGCTCGCCGAGAAGCGGATCTTCCCGGCGGTGGACGTGGACGCCTCGGGCACCCGCAAGGAAGACCTGCTGATGTCTCCGGAGGAGCTCAAGATCGTCTGGCAGCTGCGCCGGGTGCTGCACGCGCTCGAGCCGCAGCAGGCGCTCGAGGTGCTGATGGAGCGGATGAAGGAGACCAAGAGCAACGCCGAGTTCCTGCTCCAGGTGCAGAAGACTACGATCGGCAGCTGACCAGGCCGCCGGGAATCCCCGGCCCCCTGCGCGCGTTGCAGGGGCTGGCGCTGGACACACCATGCATGCGGTACCGGTTCCCGCCCGCCGCGACAGGCACGCGGCGAGGCGACCCGGCGGCCGCGAGAACCAGGAGTCACGATATGAAGCCTGATATCCACCCCGAGTACGTGGTGACCAAGGTGACCTGCACCTGCGGGAACACCTTCACCACGCGCAGCACAGCCAAGAGCGGCGTGATCCACGCCGACATCTGCTCGAACTGCCACCCGTTCTACACCGGCAAGCAGAAGATCCTCGACACCGGCGGCCGGGTCGCGAGGTTCGAGCGGCGCTTCGGCAAGAACCAGGCTGGCAAGAAGTAGACCAGAACCCGGTGGATGTACCCGCGGGGGGACACCCCTGCGACCTCCCAAAGGCCGGGCACGCGCGGGGGGACACCCCCAAGGCCGGCCACCCGCGGGAGGACGCTCCCTGCGACCTCCCAAAGGCCGGGCACGCGCGGGGGGACACCCCCAAGCCCGTACCCGCGGGAGGACGCTCCCTGCGACCTCCCAAAGGCCGGGCACGCGCGGGGGGACACCCCCAAGCCCGTACCCGCGAGGGGGCACCTCCCGCGATCCCCGCAAAGGCCGCGGGACACCCCCCTGCGACCCCTCAAAGGCCGGGCGGCGAACAGCCCGGCTGAGCGGGCATCCACCGGGTTGAGCATGCCTGCCGGCAGGAACATCCCTGGGTAACGTACTGAAGGAGCTGAAAAACCGTGTTTGACCGGCTCGAGGAGCTGGCGGCCGAGTACGCGGCGCTCGAGCGAGATCTGGCCGACCCGGCAGTGCACGCCGACCCGGACCGGGCGAGGGCACTGGGCCGGCGCTACGGCGAGCTCGGCCCGATCGTGCATGCCTACCGGGAGTGGCAGCGGGTAAGCGCCGACGAGGCCGCCGCGCACGAACTGGCGGGCGAGGACGCCTCGTTCGCCGCCGAAGCCGAGCAGCTCGGGCAGCGCCGGGCGGAGCTTTCCCGCCGCCTGCAGGAGCTGCTGGTCCCTGGCGACGTGAACGACGGCAGGGACGTGATCCTCGAGGTGAAGGCTGGGGAGGGCGGCGAGGAGTCCGCGCTGTTCGCGGGGGATCTGCTGCGGATGTACCTGCGCTACGCCGAGCGGCACGGGCTGAAGACCGAGATTCTGGACTCGACGATGACGGGGCTGGGCGGCTACAAGGACGCCACGGTCGCGATCAAGTCCGGGCGGGGCGGCGGCGCGTGGTCGCAGCTGAAGTACGAGGGCGGCGTGCACCGGGTGCAGCGGGTGCCGGTCACCGAGTCGCAGGGCCGGATCCACACCTCGGCGGCCGGCGTCCTGGTGATGCCGGAGGCCGGCCCCGTGGAGGTCACCATCGACCCCTCGGACGTGCGGGTCGACGTGTTCCGCTCCTCGGGTCCCGGCGGCCAGAGCGTGAACACCACCGACTCCGCGGTGCGGATCACGCACCTGCCCACCGGCATCGTGGTGTCCTGCCAGAACGAGAAGAGCCAGCTGCAGAACAAGGAGCAGGCCATGCGCATCCTGCGTGCACGCCTGCTCGCCCAGGCGCAGGAGCAGGCGGACGCCCAGGCCGCCGCCGAGCGCCGGAGCCAGGTCGCCGCCGTCGACCGGTCGCAGCGGGTCCGCACCTACAACTTCCCGGAGAACCGGATCTCCGACCACCGGGTCGGCTACAAGGCCTACAACCTGGACCAGGTCCTCGACGGCGATCTCGATGCGGTCATCGAGGCGCTGGAAGCGGCCGACCGGGCCGAGAGGATCGCCGGGTCTGCCGAGCGCGTCTCATGAGCCTCCTGCTGGACGAGGTCGCCGTCGCGGCGTCCCGGCTGGCCGACGCCGGCGTGGAGTCGCCGCGCACCGACGCCGAGCTGATCGCCGCGCACGTGCACGGGGTGCCCAGGGGCGCCCTGCACATGGTGCCCGATGCCGCGTTCGACCCCAGGTACTGGGACGACGTCGCGCGCCGGGCGTCCAGGGAGCCGCTGCAGCACATCACCGGGCGGGCCTACTTCCGCTACCTGGAGCTGGAGGTGGGCCCCGGGGTGTTCGTGCCCCGGCCGGAGACCGAGGTCATGACCGGGTGGGCGATCGAGGCGCTCGCCGGGATGGACACCGCCGAGCCGGTCGTCGCCGACCTGGGAACAGGATCCGGCGCGATCGCCCTGGCCATCGCCCAGGAGGTGCCGGGTTCCCTGGTGCACGCTGTCGAGGCCGACCCGCTCGCCCGGCAGTGGGCCGAGCGGAACATCGCCCGGTGCGCACAGGCCGCTCCGCACACGTCGGGCCGGATCACCCTGCACGGCGGTGACTTCGCCGCCGCCCTGCCTGAGCTGGATGGCGCGGTGGACCTGGTGATCAGCAATCCGCCGTATATCCCGGCAGGAGCGTGGGTGCCGCCGGAGGTCGGCGAGTACGACCCGGCCACGGCGCTGTGGGGAGGCGCGGACGGGCTGGACGCCATCCGGGTGGTCGAGCGCACGGCTCGGCGGCTGCTCCGCGGCGGCGGCCTGGTGACCGTGGAGCACGGCGCGCAGCAGGGCTCCGCAGTGTACTGGGTGTTCGCCGAGGAAAGCGGGTGGCGCGGGACCCGCAACCATACCGATCTGGCCGGCCGGGACCGGTTCGTCTGCGCCGCGTGGAAGGATGACAGATCATGAGCGCCAGGTATGACTGCGCGGACCAGGCAACCCGCGCCGAGGGGATCAAGGCCGCCGCGCTGGCGCTGCGCTCCGGCGAGCTCGTCGTGCTGCCGACCGACACCGTCTACGGGCTCGGCGCCGACGCCTTCTACCCCTCGGCGGTCATGTCCCTGCTCGCCGCCAAGGGCCGCGGCAGGGACATGCCGCCGCCGGTGCTCGTCGGCACCGTGCGCGCGGCCACCGCGCTGATCGAGGATCTCGGGCCGTACGGCAAGGACCTGATCGACGAGTTCTGGCCCGGCGGCCTGACCCTCGTGTGCCGCGCGAGCCGCTCGCTGAACTGGGACCTAGGCGACACCAGGGGCACCGTGGCGGTGCGGATGCCGCTGCATCCCGTTGCCATCGAGCTGCTCAAGGAGACCGGCCCGCTGGCGGTGAGCAGTGCCAACCGGACCGGGTCGCCGCCGGCCACGACCGCGGCCGAAGCCGAGGAGCAGCTCGGCGACGCCGTGTCGGTCTACCTGGACGGCGGCCCGTGTGCCGCCGACGTCCCTTCCACGATCGTGGACCTCACCGGGAGCGTGCCCAGGCTGCTGCGCGCCGGGGCCGTGTCGGTCGGGCGGCTCCGCGAAGTCGCGGCCTTGTCGACGGGCGGTGACGCCGCGCCGGGCGGGTGACAAATCCACCCGAGACGGCAGTTAATCTTCCCGGGCCGGCCAGGCGGGTGATCACCCCGGCGCCCAGGGTGGTGCTCTAGAGTTGTCGTGATGCGTTACATCCGTCCGGACCTGGCTGGCGGCCGTGCCTGAATACCTGGTGACCCTTCTGGTCACGGCGGCCGTCACCTACCTGCTGACGCCGCTGGTTCGCCGCGGGGCGATCGCCGGGCGGGCCATGCACGCCGCCCGCGACCGCGATGTGCACGTCGTTCCCATCCCGCTCCTGGGCGGCCTGGCCATGTACGGCGGCCTGGCCGCCGGCCTGCTGGTCGCCGGCCAGCTCACCCCGCTTCGCACCGTTCTGTCCGGTGACCGGATGGCCGCCGGGCTGCTGCTGGCGGGCGGGCTGATCGTGGTCGTCGGCGTGGTCGACGACCGGTGGGGGCTGAGCCCGGTCAGCAAGGCCGCGGGCCAGGCGGCGGCCGGCGGCATCCTGGTCTGGAGCGGCGCTCAGCTTGGCTGGCTGCCCGAGCCGGGCGGCAGCACCCTGTTCCTCAACGCCGACGAGTCGACGGTCCTGACGATCTTCCTCGTGGTCGCGACGATCAACGCGGTCAACTTCATCGACGGCCTCGACGGGCTGGCCGCCGGGATTGTCTGCATCGCGGCGATCTCCTTCTTCGTCTATTACTACCGGCTTACCCAGGTCGTGCACCCGCACCTGTCCGAGCAGGCAGGCCCGGCCCTGGCCTCGGCCCTGCTCGTCGGGGCCTGCCTGGGGTTCCTGCCGCACAACTCCTACCCGGCCAGGATCTTCATGGGCGACACGGGCTCGATGCTGCTCGGGCTGCTGCTCGCGTACGTCCCCATCTCGAGCATCGCCTCCCTCGACCCGGCCAGCCTGCACTCGGCCGCGAACAGGTTCCCTGAGATCCTGCCGCTGCTGCTGCCGGCCACGATCCTGGTGATCCCCTACTCGGACCTGCTGCTGGCCGTGGTGCGGCGGACCAGCGCCGGCAAGTCCCCGCTGGCACCGGATCGCAAGCATCTGCACCACCGCCTGCTCGACATCGGCCACTCGCACCGCTCCAGCGTGCTGATCATGTACCTGTGGGCCACGCTGTTCTCGGTGGCCATCGTCTGGCTGTCGATCGCGAAGACCCCGATCTTCCTGCTCGCGGTGACCACGCTCGTGGCGGCCGGGGCGCTGCTGCTGATGTCCATGCCCAGGCTCCGGTGGTGGGAGCGTGGCCGCCGCGCCCGGGCGGCCGTGGCCTCCGGGCGGACGCCGCCGGCGGCTGCCGTTTCCCCGCCGGC
>JASHPR010000501.1 GCA_030038015.1 Streptosporangiaceae bacterium | reverse complement strand
GGCGGGCGCCTCGGTCTTCCCGGCCGGCATGCCGCTGCTCGGCGGGCAGCAGCGGATCGTCCGCACGCCGCGCCTGGTGCGCCTGGCCGCGTGCACGGTCCTGCTCGAGGCGCTCATCGTCGCCGCCGGGACGGTGTGGCCGGGCATGGTGATGGCGTCCGCCGTGGTCGCGGCCGCGGCGCCCGCCGTGACCGACGCCGCCGCGTGGATCATGCGCCCGGCCGAGGCCCGGCTCGCCCGCAGGTTCCGCACCAGCGCCCAGGCCACGCTGCGCCGCATCGCGCCGCGGGTCATCGCCGTGACCGGCTCGTACGGCAAGACCTCCACGAAAAACCACGTGCGGGACCTGCTCGCCGGCAGCTTCGACGTGGTGGCCAGCCCGGCCAGCTTCAACAACGACCCCGGCCTGTGCCGGACCGTCAACGAGCACCTTCGGCCGCACACCCAGGTCCTGGTCGCCGAGATGGGCACGTACGGCCCGGGCGAGATCCGCGCGATGTGCTCGTGGGTCAGGCCGGAGATCGCGATCATCACCGCGATCGGGCCCATGCACCTGGAGCGCATGAAGACGCTGGGCACGGTGGTCCGGGCCAAATCTGAGATCCTCGACGGGGCCCGCGTCGCGATCTTGAACGTTGACGACGAGCGCCTGGCCGAGCTCGCAGGCTCGGTGCGCGGGGCCGAGGTCTGGCGCTGCGGGACCCGCAGGCAGCACGGCCTCGCCGTGTCCCTGGAACGGGGCGACGGCGCCGTCACCGTCCGGTACCGCGGGACCGGGATCGGTTCGTTCACCGGCAAGCCCGGGCTGCACCTGCCGAACATCGCCTGCGCGCTGGCGGCCGCGCTCGCCGCCGGCGTCCCGCCCGACCGGGTGATCGCCAGGGCCGGCGAGCTGTCGGCGCCCGCGCACCGTGCGGTCCAGGCGGTCGCCGACAGCGGGGTCGTGGTGATCGATGACACCTACAACTCGAACCCCGAGGGCGCGGCCCGCGCCCTGGAGCTGCTTGAGTCCGCGGTGGGCGGCCGCAGCCGGCGCGCCGTGGTCACCCCCGGCATGGTCGAGCTCGGGCCGGACCAGGACGAGGCGAACCGGGCGTTCGCCGCGGCCGTGGCCAAGGCCGACGCCGTGCTGGTGGCGGTCGGCTGGACCAACCGGCGCGCGCTGCTCGCCGGGGCGGCGGACGGCGGGGTCGTCACGGTCCGGGACAGGGCCGCCGCCCGCGCGTGGGTCCGGTCGTCGCTCACCGCCGGGGACGGCGTGCTGTGGGAGAACGACCTGCCGAATCACTATCCGTAATCAGACGAGGGACTCTTTGGAAGAGACGGGGGGCTGCGTGGAAGCTGAGGGCAGGGCAGGAGTCATCTTCGGGGGGCCGGGCCCGGAACACGACGTGTCGGTGCTGACCGGCCTGCAGGCGGAGCGGTGCCTGAACGACAACGGCATCCCGGCCGCCGGCATCTACTGGAGCAAGGACGGCGGCTTCCACGACGTCGGCGCCGGCCTGGAGGCCGCCAGCTTCCGCGGCGGCGTTCCTGCGGGTGCCGAGGTCCTGGGTGTGCGCCTGGGCCGCGAGCCCGGCTTCTGCCGCGCTCGCAAGCTCGGCCGGCCCGCCGCCGTCCCGTTCAGGGTGATCGTCGTCTGCTGCCATGGGGCGCCCGGTGAATGCGGCCGCCTGCAGGGGCTGCTGGACCTGATGGGCGTGCCGTACACGGGCCCGAGCCAGCCGGGGGCGGCGCTGGGGATGGACAAGCTTGCGTTCGCCGCGGTCGCCGAGCAGGCCGGGGTGAGCGCGATCCCCCGGCTGGACCTGGCAGCCGCGGACGCGCCGGCCCTGGGCGCGCTGGGCACGCCGCTGATCGTGAAGCCGCGTTACGGCGGGTCGTCGCTGGGGGTCGAGCTCGTCGACGACGCCGGCAGCGCGCGGGCCCTGGTCCGGTCGAGCCCGCTCTACGCGTCCGGCGCCCTGGCCGAGCCCTACCTCAAGGGCTGGTACGACATCAACATCGCGGTCAGGACCTGGCCGGAGCTGCAGCTCTCCCCCATCGAGCGGCCGATCAGGCGCTCCGGGCCGCTGCTGTCCTTCGAGGACAAGTACGTGCCCGACGAGGGGATGGCCGGCGCGGCGCGCGAGCTGCCCGCCTCGATCGCTCCCGACATCGCCGCGGCGGTGACCGCGCAGGCGCCGGTGATCGCGGAGGCCGCGGCGGTGCGCGGGGTCGCGCGCCTGGACTTCATGACCGACGGTGCGAACGTCCTGGTCAACGAGATCAACACGATTCCGGGGTCGCTGGCCAGGTACCTGTGGATCGACCCGGAGATACCGTTCGTCCGGCAGCTCACCGACCTCATCGACGAGGCCGTGACCAGGCCCGCCTACCGGCCCGTGCTCACCGGCGCCGACGGCCGGCTGCTGCGCAGCGCCGCCTCGGTGGCCGCGAAGCTGGCCTGACCGTCCCTGCCGCGTGGCTCCCCGCCCTGGCGGGCGCTACTTCCAGGCGAACACCGGCTGCTCGAAGTGGGAGACCCGCACCGTGCGGCCGTGCAGCCCGGCCTGGCAGAACTGGTAGACGACCGCCGCCGTCGGCGCGTGCAGCCACCCGCCGAGGATCGGCAGCTGGATCACCGGCGCCGGCGACTCGGGGATGCGCAGCAGCCTGGGCGGGACGTCGAAGTCGGCCACGGGTATGAGGTGAATCTGGGCGACCTCGGAGGCCGGCCCGCGTATCTGGCCGCTGGCCTGGCCGCCCCACACCACCACGGGGGTGATCAGGTAGCCGGATCGCGTGGCGTAGTCGTCGAGCAAGCCGAGAACGTCACCGGGCCCGGCCTGCACGCCGGTCTCCTCCTTCAGCTCGCGCAGGGCAGCCTGCTCGGCGGACTCGCCCTCGTCGCGGCGTCCGCCGGGCAGCGCCCACTGGCCGGCGTGCGAGCGCAGGGTCCGGGCTCTCCGGGTGATCAGCAGGCAGCAGGCGTCCGGCCGGGACACGACGCAGACCGCGACCGAGGCGGCCGTGAGGTCCGCCCGCCGCAGCCCGACGCGCCGGAAAGCGGCCAGGTTCGCGGCGATGGCAGCCCGGCCCGTTGTGGTCGACATTGACTCGCTGAACCAATCTTCGCGCCCGGGTCTTCCCGCGGCCATTAACGCCGGCATCCCGCGGCCCGGCGCCTAAGCTGGCGCCGTCCACGAAGAAGGCTGGCATGGGGAGCCGCAGATGCCGACACCTGCCGTCAGCGATCCGGCCATCGGGCCGGTCGTCCTCGACGCCACGCGGCGAGCCGAGCGGGCCAGGCACGCCGGGCCGGTGGCCGGGCAGCTTTCGGCCGCCGGGGCGACGATGGCCGCGCTGTGCTGGGTCGACAACGCCGGCATCGCGCGCGCCAAGACGATCCCGCTGGGGCGGCTCGAGCGCGCGGCCGCCTGGGGCGTCGGGATGTCGCCGGTGTTCGACGTGTTCCTGGTCAACGACGGCATCACCACGAGCGAGCACATCGGCGGCCCCGGCGGTGACCTGCGCCTGGTTCCTGACCTGGAGCGGGCGACCGTGCTCGCCGGGCAGCCGGGATGGGCCTGGGCCCCGGTCGACCGGTACACGCAGGAGGGCCGAGTTTACGCCGGCTGCCAGCGCTCGTTCGCGCGGCGCATGACCGGGCAGGCCCGCGAGCAGGGCCTGGAGCTGCGGATGGCCGTCGAGGTGGAGTGGGCCGCGGGCACCGAGGACGCGGGGCGGTTCCGGCCCGCCTGCACCGGCCCGGCGTACGGCATGACCCGGGTGGTGGAGCTCTCGGACTACGGCCGGGAGGTCGCCGGGGCGCTCGAGCGCCAGGGGCTCACCGTGGACCAGTTCCACCCGGAGTACGCGGCCGGCCAGCTCGAGGTCTCCGTCGGCGCCGCCGGCCCGGTGGCCGCGGCCGACAACAGCCTGCTGGTCCGGGAGACCATCCGGGCGGTGTCGGCCCGGCACGGCTTCCGGGCGTCGTTCGCCCCGGCGGTGGAGGCCGGGACGGTCGGCAACGGCGGCCACGTGCACCTCAGCGTGTGGCGGGACGGGCGGAACCTGCTCGCTGGCGGCACCGGGCCCTACGGCCTGACCGCCGAGGGCGAGGCGTTCGCCGCCGGCATCCTCGCCGAGCTGCCCGCGCTCTGCGCGGTCGGGGCGCCCAGCGTCGCCAGCTACCTGCGCCTGGTCCCGTCGCACTGGGCGGGCGTCTTCCAGTGCTGGGGCCGGGAGAACCGGGAGGCGGCGATCCGCCTGGTGACCGGCTCGGCCGGGGAGCAGGAGACCAGCGCGAACATCGAGATCAAGTGCTTTGACCTGGCGGCGAACCCCTACCTGGTCGCCGGGTCGCTGATCGCCGCCGGGCTCGCCGGGATCCGGGACGGCGGCCGGCTGCCGGCCGAGACGGGAGGCGACCCGGCCGGCCTGGCCGAGGCCGAGCTGGCCGGCAGCGGGGCCCGCAGGCTGCCGCAGAGCCTGCCGGAGGCGACCGCGTGCCTGGAGCGCAGCACGGTGCTCCGCGCCGCCATGGGTGATCCCCTGTTCGGCGCGTTCCTCGCGGTGCGCCGCGGCGAGGCCGAGCTGTTCGCCGGCGCGAGCGCAGACGAGGTCGCCGCCCAGACGCGGTGGCGGTGGTGACCGCGGGGGCAGAGGTGCTGCCGCTCATCGACCACCACTGCCACGGCGTGGTCACCGGCGCGCCCGGCGGCCCGGGCGTCGAGTCCCTGCTCACCGAGTCGCCGTGGCCGGCGCCGCCGGGCACGTCGGCGTTCGACGGCCAGCTCGGGTTCGCGGTGCGCCGCTGGTGTGCGCCGGTGCTGGGCCTCGAGCCGTCCGCGCCTGCCGGGCGCTACCTGGAACGCCGCGCGGAGCTCGGGCCCGGTGAGGTGAGCCGGCGGCTGCTGCGCGCCGCGGCGGTCGGCGCGTGGCTCGTCGACAGCGGCTACCAGACCGCCCGGGTGCTCACCCCGGCCGAGCTCGCCGAGGCCAGCGGGTCGCCCGCGTACGAGATCGTCCGGCTGGAGTCCGTCGCCGAGCGTGTGGCCAGGGGCGGCACGCCGGCCGGTGGATACGCCGCGGCGTTCGCGGATGCGCTCTCGGCCGCGGCCGCCGGCGCGGTCGGGCTCAAGTCCATCGTGGCCTACCGGTACGGGCTGGACTTCGAGCCGCGGCGGCCCGGCGCGGACGAGGTGCGGGCGGCGGCGGGCCGCTGGCTGCGGGCGGTGGACAGCGGCCCGGCGGCGCGGCTGGAGGACCCGGTGCTGCTGCGGCACGCCATCTGGTCCGGGGTCGACCTGGGGCTGCCGCTGCAGTTCCACGTGGGGTTCGGCGACCCGGATGTGCGCCTGCACCGGGCCGACCCCTCGCTGCTGCACGACTTCCTGCTCGCCACCCGGGACGCCGGAACGCCGGTCATGCTGCTGCACTGCTACCCGTATCACCGCCAGGCGGGCTACCTCGCGCACGTGTTCCCGCACGTGTACATGGACGTCGGCGAGGCGCTGAACCACGTGGGCGCGCGGTCGGCCGCGGTGCTCGCCGAGGCGCTCGAGCTGACGCCGTTCCACAAGATGCTCTACTCGTCCGACGCGTTCGGCCTGCCCGAGCTGCACTATCTCGGGGCGGCCGGGTTCCGCCGCGACCTGGCGCGGGTCACCGGCGCCTTCGTCGCCGACGGGGCCTGGTCCCCGGCGGACGCCGAGCGGATCGGGCACCTGGTCGGGTCCGCCAACGCCCGCCGCGTGTACCGCCTGGACGAGCGGTGACCGGGCGTACATAGCGCATCTATATAGATTTAGCTATGCTTCTCTGTCATGGCGGATGATGACGGCGTGGCCAGCGCGGATGTCCGGGACGCGATCGGGGAGGCGCTGTACGGGCTGATCACGCTCGCGGTGCGCAACGGGCCGCGGGAGATCTCGCTGACGGCGGCGTCGACGCTGTCCACGCTGGACCGCACCGGCGCCCGGCGGCTGACCGACCTGGCCGTGATCGAGGGCGTCACCCAGCCGTCGATGAGCGTGCTGGTGACCGGGCTTGAGCAGGCCGGCCTGGCCGAGCGCCGGCCCGACCCCGCCGACAAGCGCGTGGTGCTGGTGGCGCTGACCCGGGCCGGCGCCGACTACATGCGGGGCCGCCGCCGGGCCGGCGCCCGGGCGTTCGCCGGCCTGATCGACAAGCTCCCCGGCGACCAGGCTGCCGCCCTGGCGGCTGCGGTGCCCGCGCTGAACCGGCTGCGCGAGCTGGACAGTGACCGCAGGGCCGCCGCCGCCGACCGGGCCCCTGCGGCCAGCCCGAACGTGCCGCACCGGGCGGGTGCCGGGAGGACGGCTGGGTGAGCGCCGCCGTCCGCAGCCAGGCGGCCCCCGTTCATTCCCGCCCGGCCAGCCCGTTCCGCCCAGCCCAAGGCCGGCTATGCGGTCGCGTTCGCGTGCGCGGTGTCGTTCATGGGCATCGGGCTGGCCGACCCGATCTGCCCCGCCCTGTCCAGGCAGCTGAAGGCCTCGCCCGCGGCGACCCGATCCTGACGCCGCCCCTGCGGCAGCCCGTCGGCGGCCTTTAGGCTCACGGCAGAGGGAGGTGCCGATGGGCTACGACTGCGGGCTGTTCGTCGGCGGCAAGGAGCGCCCGGCTCGGTCGGGAGCCGTGATCAGCGTGCGGAGCCCGGCCACCGGCGAGGTCATCGGGAACGCCGCCGAGGCCGGCGAGGACGATGTGGCGCAAGCCGTCGCCGCGGCCGCGGCGGCGGCCGGGGCGTGGGCAGCCTCCTCCCGGTCCCAGCGCGCCGACTGCCTGTACCGCCTGGCGGCCCTGATCGCTGAGCACGCCGGCGAGCTGGCCGCGATCGAGACGTCCGAGACCGGCAGGCCGATCAGCGTGACCAAAGATGCCGATCTTCGGTCGGCCGCCGAAACGGTGACCTACTGCGCTGGCATGCCCGCGAGGACCGAGGGCGCACGGTCCCGGTGCCCGGCGAGTTCGTGAGCTACGCGGTCCGCGCAGCGTATGGCGTGGTCGCGGGGATCATCCCGTGGAAGTGCCCGCCGCTGCAGGCGGCCTGGAAGATCGCGCCGGCGCTGGCTGCCGGGAACACCGTGGTCCTGAAGCCGGCCGAGCAGGCGCCGCTGTCGGCGCTGGCGCTCGTCCGGCTTGCGCACCAGGCGGGCCTGCCCCCGGGCGTGGTGAACGCCGTGCCCGGCCGCGGGGATGTGGCAGGAGCGGCGCTGTGCCGCCACCCGGACGTGGCCGTGATCAGCTTCACCGGCTCGGCGCCGGCCGGGGCCGCGATCCGGCGTGCCGCGGCGGGCCGGGCGGCTCCCGTGCTGCTCGAACTCGGCGGCACGCCGCCCGCGATCGTGTTCGAGGACGCCGGCGTCCACGAGGCGGTCGCGGCGGTGCACGCGGCGGCCTTCACCGGCCAGGGCGAGGTTGCCGCAGCCCCCTGGCTGCTCGTGCACCGCTCCCTGCACGACGAGGTGCTGACCGGGCTGGTCGGCCAGGTCGGCGACGTCACGGTGCTCGGCGACCCGGTGGACCCCACGACCACGCTGGGCCCGCTGGCCGACGAGGAGCACCTGCGCCTGGTCCGGGATTACGTCGGCCGGGCTCGCCGCGGCGGCGCGCAGCTGGTGACCGGCGGCACCACCCGGAAGGTGGGAGGCCTGCCCAGCGACCTGTTCTTCGAGCCGACGATTCTTGACGGCGTGGCTGCCGATAGCGGGATCGCGCAGGAGGAGGTGCCAGGGCCGGTGCTGTGCGTGACGCCGTTCTCTTCCGAGAATGAGGCTGTGACGCTGGCGAACTCGGTCGGGCCCGGCGCGACCGCCTCGGTGCACACCAGGGACGTCGGCCGCGCGCACCGGGTCGCCGGGCGGCTGACGGCGCGCAACGTCTGGATCAACGCCTGGCGCCGCGCGGGCTCCGCGTCGCCGTACGGGGGGTACGACCTCAGCGGGCCGGAGCTGATCGACGCCCTGACCCGGGAGCAGTCGGTGTGGGTCAGCACCCGTTAGCCGCGGGCGCTGGCTGGGACGGGGCGGGCGGCGGCGCCCGGCCCGCGGAGCCTCGCCACGGTGGCCCGGAGTTCCTGCACCTGGCGGGTAAGGTCGGCGATGCGGCGCTCGGCGTCGCCGGCCGTGCGTTCCTCGGCTATCTCGCGGATCCGGCGCATCTCGCGGTACAGCGGCTCGAAGCCGCCCTCGGCCGGCTGGCGGGCAGCGTCCGCCGACGGGGACACTGCGCCGCAGTAGGGGCAGCGGCCTGTCTCGGTCACGGTCTGTGGCTCCGGCTTGCGACCTGGCGGCTGACGGGTGCGGAGGCAGGAAAATGCGCAGGCGCAGACCTCCTGTGCGCGCACCCTACGCGCCGCCCAGAGGGTGAGCCATGGGCCGTTGGCCAAATCGGCGGGCCCTGAATCTGGGGAACGCCACAAGGCCGGGGGCGGTGACACGTCATCCGGCGGCGGTGCCCTGCGCTGAAGGGGCAGACTACGCTGTGGCCAGCAGGTAGAGGTTAAGGCCCACGATGACCGCGGTGACCAGGCTGGCCGTCGCCACCATCGTCCGCCGGTTCACCAGTGACCCCATCAGCGGCCCGCTGCTGGTGAAGACCACCAGCGGGACCAGGGCGAAGGGGATGCCAAAGGACAGGAAGACCTGGCTGAGGACCAGCGCCCGGGTCGGGCTGAACCCCACCCCGATCAGGACCAGGGCCGGGATCATGGTGATGGCCCGGCGGACGAAGATCGGGATCCGGCGGCGGATGAAGCCCTGCATGACCACCTGGCCGGACATGGTGCCGACGCAGGAGGACGCGATCCCGGATGCGAGCAGGGCCAGGCCGAACACCAGCCCGCTGTGGGCACCCAGATACCGGTTCAGCCCACTGAAGACCTGGCCCAGGTCGCTGCCTGCGCCGGTCATCCCGCGGGCGTGGAAGACGGCGGCAGCGGTGGCCAGCATGGCCAGGTTGATGACCCCGGCGATCCCCATGGCGATGGTGATGTCGACGATCTCGAACCGGAAGATCTTGCGCCGCGCGCCGGGGTTGGCGCCCACGATCCGGTTCTGGGTGAGCGAGGAGTGCAGGTAGATCACGTGGGGCATCACCGTGGCCCCGATGATGCCGACCGCCAGCAGGGCCGATCCGCTGCCGGTGAACTGGGGCACGAACAGCCCGCGTGTCACCCCCGATGCCGACGGGCTGCTCCGGAGCACCTCCAGGCCGAAGGCCAGCACCACCACCGCGACCAGGCCAGTGATCGTCGCCTCGAGCCGGCGGAATCCCCAGACCTGCATGCCGAGGATGGTGAAGGTCGCGATGCCGGTCAGGACCGCGGAGAGCCACATCGACAGGCCGAACACCAGGTGCAGGCCCAGCGCCGCGCCGACGAACTCGGCCAGGTCGGTGGCCATGGCCACGGCCTCGGCCTGCAGCCACAGCAGCAGCACGACCCGGAACGGGAACCGGTCGCGGCACACCTCCGGCAGGCTCCGGCCGGTGGCGATGCCCAGCTTGGCGCTCATCGACTGGACCAGCATGGCCATCAGGTTCGCGGCCAGCACCACCCACAGCAGCGTGTACCCGAACTCCGAGCCGCCCGCCATGTTGGTGGCGAAGTTGCCCGGGTCGATGTAGGCCACTGAGGCGATGAACGCGGGGCCCAGAAACGGCAGTACCGCCCGTACCCCGCGCCGTTCGCCGGACAGGACCCGCTCGGCCGCCTCGATGACGCGGGCTTCACCCGGGAGGGCGTCCTCGCCGATCACCACCTGCCGGACGAGCGGGACCGTGTCAGCCAACGGAAGGACCGTACCCCAGCGACTGCGGCATGCTGGCGTCGGGCGACGGCTGCTTCAGGCCCTCGTCCAGCGAGCCGTACTCGGTCATCAGCGCCGGGCTGCCGCCCCACGGCGTCTGCTCCTCGGCCACCAGCGTGTTGGTCGTGAGCAGCAGGCCCGCGACCGACGCGCCGTTCTGCAGCGCCGAGCGGACCACCCGGAGCGGGTCGATGATGCCCATCTCGATCATGTTGCCATGACGCCCCGCCAGCGCGTCGAACCCCTCGTCAGCACCCATCTCAGCCGTCTGGGCCACGATCTCCGCGGCGGGGTAGCCGGCGTTGGCCGCGATGAGGTAGGCCGGCTCGCTCAGCGCCCGCCGGACGATGCTCGCGCCGATGGCGTAGTCGCCGGTGACCTCCAGGTCATCCAGCGCCCCGATCGCGTGCACCAGGGCGGCGCCGCCGCCGGCCACGACGCCCTCGGCCATCGCGGCCCTGGTGGCGGACAGGGCGTCCTCGACCCGGTGCCGGAGTTCCTTCAGCTCCGCGGGGGTCGCGGCGCCAACCTTGATCACCGCGACCTTGCCGGACAGCGCGCCGATCCGCTCGGTCAGCACCTCCTCATCCACGCCAATGGTGGCGCGCGCGAGTTCCGCCCTGAGCTGGTCGAGCCGGAACGCGACCGCCTCGGCCGACCCCTCGCCGCCGATGATCGTCGTCTGGACCGCGGTCACCCGTACCTGCTTGGCCCGCCCGAGCTGCTCGGCCGTCATCGTCTCCAGGGTGAACCCCGAGTGCTTGCTGTACACCGCGCCGCCGGTCAGCACCGCGATGTCCTCCAGCTTGTGCAGCCTGCGGTCACCGAACCCGGGCGCCCGGACCGCGACGCACTGGAAGATCCCGTTCACGTGGTTGTGCACCAGCATGGACAGGGCGGTGCCCTCGATGGTCTCGGCGATGATGACCAGCGGGCGCGGCGCCCGCATGATCTTGTCCAGCAGCGGCATGAGCTGCTGCACCTTGGTGATCTTCTCGCTGGACAGGAGGATGTACGGGTCGTCGACGATGGCCTCCAGGCTGGCGGGCCTGGTCACCATGTAGGGCGACAGGTACCCGTTGTCGAACTCGAAGCCCTCGACGAAGTCCACGCCCATCCCCGGCATTGGCGCGTCCTCCACCGTGACGATGCCGCCGCCGCCCACCGTGTGCAGCGCCCTGGCGATGACCTTCCCGACCGCCTCGTCGTCGTTGGCCGAGATCGCCGCCACCCGGCTGTAGTCTTCCTCGGTGCTGATGGGGTGGGCCACCCCCTGCAGGTGCTCGACCAGCCGGCCGACCGCCAGGTCGATGCCCCGCTTGAGCAGGACCGGGTTGGCGCCGTCGCCGATGGCCTGCATGCCCTCCCTGACGATCGCCTGGGCCAGCACCGTGGCGGTCGTGGTGCCGTCCCCGACGATGTCGTTGGTCTTGATCGCGGCCTCCTTGACCAGCTGCGCGCCCATGTTCTCGAACTGGTTTTTCAGGTGGATCTCGCGCGCGATCGTGACGCCGTCGTTGGTCACCACGGGCGAGCCCGTGATCTTCTCCAGGATGACGTTGCGCCCCTTGGGGCCGAGAGTCGACTTGACGGCGTCGGCCAGCTGGTCAACGCCGGCCAGCAGCAGGCCGCGAGCTTCAGTGCCGAAGCGCAGTTCCTTGGCCATCAGTGCTCCTTGGGTAACAAAGTATTACGGGACGAGGATGGCGCGGCCGCGGACCCGGCCGGCGTCCAGGTCGGCGAAGGCGTCGGCGGCGGCGTCCAGCGGGTAGACCTTGGTGTGCAGCGTGACCTTCCCGCCCTGGGCCAGCGCCATCAGCTCGGCCAGGTCGTTGTAGGTGCCGACGATGTTCCCGATGACGTTCCGCTCGGTAGAGATGACGTCCAGGGTCGGGATCTGCAGCGTGCCGCCGTAGCCGATGACGAAGTACGAGCCGGCCTCGCGGGTCATGTTCCACCCGTCCATCTCGGCGCCCTGCTCGGCCACGAAGTCGAGCACGACATGGGCCCCGAGGCCGCCGGTCAGGTCCGCGACCGCGTCCCGCTGGCTGCCGTCGGCCACGATGGTGTGCGCAGCCCCCAGCTCGGAGGCCAGCTTGAGCGCGTCCGGGTTGGCGTCAACCACGATGATGTTCGTGGCGGTGAGCGTGGCCAGGCACTGGATGCCGATGTGGCCCAGCCCGCCAGCGCCGATCACCACCGCGGTGGTGCCGGGGTACAGCAGCGGGATGGCCTTGCGAACCGCGTGGTAGGCGGTGATGCCCGCGTCGGCGAGCGCCGCCACATCCTGGGGACGCGTGGACGGATTCAGCTTGACGCAGGCCCTCGCCGAGGTGAGCAGGTACTCGGCCATGCCGCCGTCTTGCGACAGCCCGGGGAACGCGCCGATCTCGCAGTGCATGTCGTCGCCCGCCCGGCAGGCGTGGCACAGGCCGCAGGTGACCAGGGGGTGCAGGATGACCGTGTCGCCCGGCTGCAGGTTGGTGACGCCCGAGCCGACCTCGTGCACCCAGCCGGCGTTCTCGTGGCCCAGGATGTACGGCAGCGGAGTGTGCATCCGCTCGTCCCACTGCCCGAGCATGATGTGCAGGTCGGTGCGGCAGACCCCGGCGCCGCCGATCTTCACGATCACGTCGAGCGGCCCGCTGATGGTGGGCTCGGGTACGTCGTCGACCACCGGCATCTGGTTGAACTCGTGCAAGCGGACGGCCTTCATCGGTCCTCCTCCGAGGCCGGGGAGAGCAGGGTCTCTCCCTGTCCTGGTGTGTTGTATCGGTGCCGCAGCATGCCGCGGCAGATCCCGGAGTTCGCCTCGATGCTGATCCGCGTGACCCGGGCCCGGCGCATATGCGCATGCAGAGTGTCAACACCGACCGGCGCCCCGGTCGAGGCGTTGACGAGCAGCGGAGCATCGTCCCCGGCGGGCAGGCCCAGCTCGGCCCGGCGCTCCCGCAGCCGCGACAGCGCACGGGACGGCGGCACCTCGCCGAGGGTCATCGCGAGCAGTGCCGCCGGGTCCGCACCTGCCGCCAGCAGCGGCCGGCACACCTGGTCGGTTCCCGCCATCACCGCCTTGCGCAGGAAATCGGCCCGCAGCTGGTCCAGCTCGGCGATGGCCTCGCCGTCGAAGGACCGGACGAAGCCGGCCTGGGCGGCCACGCCGCCGTTGATCGCGTCCGAGGCGAAGTGGTCCTCCAGGACCACCGAGGTGCTCCGCACGCCCGCCTGGGCGGAGACCGCGTCGTAGGCGTCGGCCACCATCAGGTAGGCGAAATTGGGCGCGCAGAAATACGTGGGCAACCGCAGGCGGACGTGGGCGTACCCGTCCGCGGAGACGGTGCACGACGCGACGAAGCCGAGCGAGGTGATCGGCTCGTCCAGCTCAGGGTCGCGCACCGTCTCCAGCGCGGCCAGCAGGCGCTCCCGCAAGGCAGAGGTCACGGGAGCGGTCATGCTCCCGCGGCCGGCTGCGACGAGCTCTCGCCCAGCACCTCCTGCGCGCCGGGCGTGCCGGCCTCGGGCGGAAGCTGGAACTCGTCGGGCACCTTGATGTCGTAGAGCTTGGCCGCGTTCAGGCCCATGATCTTCTTCTTGCCGGCCACGCCGAGCCGCGGGTAGTCCGACAGTTCGGGGTCATCCGGCATCTCCCAGTTGACGAAGCCCTCGACCTGCCACTTCGGCTCCCAGATGGCGTAGTCGCTGCCGAACAGCATCTTGTCCTCGCCGACCCAGAACAGCAGCTCGCCCATGACCTTGGCGAAGAACTTCGGCCGGGCGTGCATGAGGCCGCCGATGACCACGGCCAGGCCGGCGTATACGTTCGGTTCCTGGGTAGCCATGAAGCAGAAGTCCTCGATCCGCGGCAGGCCCACGTGCTCGACGATGAAGTTGAGCTCGGGGAAGTCGGTCGCGGCGTGGTCCACATCGGCCACGTCGAAGGCGTCCTTGTCCAGCGGCCAGATCGTCGGGCCCTTGTGCACGTGGATGTTCTTGATCCCGAGGTTCTGGCAGGCTTCCAGGTACCGGTACGCCGCCGGGTCGGTCAGCTTCCAGCCCCGCGAGCCAGCGTTCCACTCGGCGGTGTAAAGCTTGACGCCCTTGGATCCGTACCGCTCGACGTTGCGCCGGAGGACCTCCAGGCCCTCGTCGCCATTACGGGGATCCCAGCGGGTGTTGTAGACGAACTTGCCCGGGTGCCGCTCACCCATGGCTGCGTTGCGCTCGGTGGTGTTGAAGCCGTCCTTGTACCACTCGGTCAGGTACGTGGGCTGGAAGATGGCGATGTCCACGTAGCCGTCCTCGAAGACGTCCTTCATCAGGTCTTCCTCGGAGTACTTCTCGAAGTGCTCGAGTGACCAGTGTGTCTGTGGCGGGCCGAGTCCCTGGTAGGCGTGGAAGCACTTGATCCAGCCCTCCGCGTACTTCTCCGCCCCGGGGACCCAGTTCTCAGGGGCAGCGTTCCAGTAGTGCATGTGCCCGTCGACGACGAAGTACTTCTCGCCGTTGCTCTCGTACAAAGCGCCTCCTAAACGGTTCACGTCACTGGTTGTGGCACCGAGCCGGTTATATCCCGCTCGGTGCCACAACATGCCGCGAGCAATATGGAATCTCTCCACGTTCTGGCGGTCGGGGGTACACGGCCCGCACGATGCCGGGCGGCGGGCCGCCCGCAGGGCTAGCTCCGGGCCACCAGGTCGAAGCCGAGGAACTCGGCCGCGTCCTCGGGGTTGGCGAACATGATCGTCCGGTCGTCCTCGTGGACCATCCGGCCGTAGTGAGTGGACATGGATTCCTCGAACTCGGCGGAGTTGAACCACCCGGGCTCCTCGCCGGCCGCCTCGGAGATCTCGTCGTAGATGACGTCCATGCGGCCGATCGCGTCGACCCGCATCATGGACGGCAGCCAGGTGACCGTGACGTTCGGCTTGGTGGCCATCACCTGGGCGACGACCTCGCCGACCTGGTTGTTCATCAGCGTGAAGCCGCACTTGTTGGACGGCGTGCTGTCGGACTTGAACGGGCTCTGTGCGGCCGTGGTCATTGCGCGAGCTCCTTCGGGATGTCCAGGTGCAGGTCGGTCACGATGCCAGCGAAGCGGTTCTTGGCGGCGTCCAGGCCGTCCTCGAAGCGAGGCGGCTTTGCCTCCGGCTGGGACCACAGCGGCTGCAGCGTCCGCGCGGCCGCGAGGGCGCGCGGCACCCAAACCGCCATCCAGTCCATCAGCAGCTCCCGGTTGTGGTCGGCGAACTCGCGGTCGGTGGTCAGCAGCTGGAACATGGGCCTGGTGTAGCGCAGGTCGCGCTCCGCGTAGTCGTACTCCTCGGCGCCGACGACCGTCGGCGTGACGTAGTCGCCGTTACGCGGCGCGGCGTGCATCACCAGGTGGCTGCGGAACAGCTCGCCGACCAGCGGCTCGAACACCACGTTCGCAGCGAAGATGGCCTCGCACCAGTCGTCGATGGCGGTCAGCTGCTCGGCGACCTCCCGCACGCCCTGCCAGGCCGGTTCGGAGTTCCAGGTCTCCAGGTGGGCGGTGCCGTTGAAGCCGTTGATCTCCTCGGACAGGGTCAGGTTGTACAGCGCCAGGTCCTGAGCCGACCGGATCCGGTGCATGCTGTTCACCGAGATCGCGTTGTTGTGCATGTTGGTCGGGGCCCGGCGGTTCGCGTTCGCGAACAGGTAGAGCCCGAGGCCGTGGTCGACGTGCATCCAGGCGCCGAGGTTACGCTCGACGAACCGCACCCAGGCGGTGTTCCACAGGTCGAAGGCCTTGGCCTGCCTGGCGTTGTCGATGTTCTGGTTCAGCTGCCGCACCACGTTGGCGTTGTAGCGGTACAGGGTGAGTTCCCACTCCTCGTTCGGGTCGCGGAACTCGTGCCAGCCCAGCGCGGGCCAGTCATATCCCTTCCCGCCCGAGCCGGGGAACCTCTTGGGCTCCGGCCGGTCCGAACCCCAGGCCTTGAGCGCCGTCCAGTTCAGCGGGTAGCCGCCGACGCCGTCGGAGAACCCGTACAGCCAGCCCTGGCTCAGGTAGTGTCTCGTGTCCGGCTGGACCTCGACGGTGACGTCCTCGTAGTGGGACTGCTTGCGCCCGGCGGGGATGTAGTAGTTGAAGCGCCGGGCGTCGGAGTCGGGGAATACCTTCGCGCCCGCCTCCGCGTCGGTAAATACCGGCTTCGGGACGCTGCGTGCCTGAGCCCCAGTCTGAGTCTCTGTCATAGTCCTTCCCTCTCACGCTAGTGAGCTTTACCCGGATCTCCAGTCGTCGTGAACTTGTCGAAATACACGTGCTTTTCCGGCACCCCGAGCCTGGTGAGCAGCGGCACCGCGGCCTCGACCATTGGCGGCGGGCCGCACACGTAGGCATGCGCCCGGGACAAGCCGGCCTCATGACGGGCCACCACGTCGGTGATCAGGCCGGTCTCGCCCTCCCACTCGTCCTCGGACAGCGCGGGGACGTAACGGAAGTCGGGCAGCGCCTGCTCCACGGCCCGCAACTCGGACTCGAAGCACAGGTCGGCGCGACGGCGCGCGCCGTAGTAGTAGACGGCCTTGCGATTGATGCCCCGCTCGGCCATCGAGCGCAGCAGGCACAGGATCGGCGCCATCCCGGCCCCGCCGCCGACGAAGATCAGATCGGTGTCGGGGGCATCGCGCAAGGTGAAGACCCCGAACGGCCCGGACAGGTTGAGCCGGTCACCGACCTGCACTTTGGTGTCAAGGAAATGGGAGAACAATCCGTCCGGATATATCTTGATGATGAACTCGAGCTGGCCGCTTTCCCTGGCCGACGTGTTGGCCATGGAGAACGACCGGACCTCGTCCGTGCCCGGGACGGCAATGTCCGCGTACTGCCCGGGGAAGAACTTGAATTCACCACCGTCGACCAGGCGCAGCACCAGGTGCCGCATGTCGTGCGTGACGGGGTCGTTGGCCACGACCTCGCCGACCGCGTCCTGGATCGGCAGCCCGGACCGGATCATCTCCTCGTCGTAGTTCAGCAGCTCGATCGTCACGTCTTCGTACACGTGCGCCCGGCACAGCAGCGTGTAACCCTCTTCCCGCTCGAAGTCAGGCAGCGCGAACGTCGAATACTTGTCCAGTTCCACGTCGTCGCCCTGGAGCAGGAACGACTTGCAGGACGAGCACTGCCCCTCCTTGCAGCCGTGCATGAGCATGATGCCCTGCTCGAACGCGGCCCGCAGGACGGTCTGCTCCTCGTCGACCTCGATCTCGATGCCGACTGGCTCGAAGCGGACGACGTGCTTAGCGCCCATCATCACCTCGTGGAAGGAAGCGGTCATGAGACCGGGGAGCAGGAGGGAGCGTTTAACCTCCTGCCCCCCGGTTCGGTCACGGGCCGAGAGCTGTCACCACGGCCCGTCAGGTATAAAAGACCTTCTGCAGACCTCAGCTTTCGGCCTTGGCGAACCGGCCGGCCGGGCCGCCGCGGATGTACTGCGCGTGGTAGGCCTCGCGCTCCTGCGGGGTCATCTCGTTGAACAGGACGTTGGGGCTCTGCAACGGCGGGCAGCGGCGCAGGTGGTCCAGCGTCCACATCTTCTTCGGGTCGAGGTTCAGGTGCGGCTGCGCGGTCATGGTCTTGCCGTCGTCGCGGACGAAGCCCATGTCGGAAACCACGTCGGCCCAGTTCCAGCCGTGGTACAGAGTCTCCCACTCGCGGTGGCCGATGAGCTGGCCCATGTTCGGCGTCTGCCGGCCCTGGAACACCGGGCGGAACGCCTCCACGTCGGTCCACCGGCAGGCCTCGTGGCAGTACGTCCGCACCACCCCGTCGACCTCGGCGTACACCATGTCCTCGCGGACCAGGCACGGGACCATGCAGGTCCAGCACCGGTTCGGGTACTGGTAGTCGACGTCCTCGAAGACGATCGGGAGGTGCCCGTTCGGCTGCGACAGGCGGGCGTAGTTCTCCCACCACTTGCCGTACTTGTCATACCAGCCCGGGTACTTGTACTCGAACCACTCGAAGTCCTGCTCCGTCATCGGGTCGATCCGCCAGTAGTTGGCGAGCCAGCCGGTGGCGAAGAACTGCGCGACCTCGTGCACGTAGCCCTTGTTCCAGATCTGGTTCCAGGCTTCCTCGATCAGGTCGTGCGGGACCTTCAGGCCGTACTTCTCCAGCGGCACGAGGTAGCTGCGGTAGTAGTCGTCGTAGATCCACCGGCGCCACATCTCGGCGTAGGACTCGCGGTCCTTGCGCCGGTCCTTGGTGCCGTACTCGATGAACGTGCCGATGGCCGCGTCCACCACCCGGTGGTTGTTCCACCAGGCGTA
>JASHPR010000500.1 GCA_030038015.1 Streptosporangiaceae bacterium | reverse complement strand
AGCAGGGCGACCGCGGCCGCGGTTCCTATCCCGGACGCCACGCCACGGGCCCGGTCGAGCACCGCATGGGGATGGGCGAGCGCCAGCACCACCACCAGCAGCAGACCGGCCAGGGCCGTGTCGGCCAGCAGTTCTTCCCCGGTGAACAGCTGCGCGGCGGTCAGCAGGCCCAGCCAGAGGCCGACCCGGACGGGGTGACCACGGCCGGTGAGCAGCCGCAGCAGCGCGTCGATGATCAGCGGCGGCGCCACCGCGAACGCGAGGTTGTAGTGGCCGATCGCGGAGTCCATCAGGGCCGGCGAGAACCCGTACAGCGCACCGCCCAGGCCCGCCGCGATGAGGCTGGCCCCCCAGCGGCGCAGCACCCAGAACATGCTGGCGGCCGACCCGGCGAGGCCCAGGGTCAGCACGATCGTGAGGCTGACCTGCGGCCCGGCCAGCAGCGTCACGGGACTCAGCACGATCCCCGGGAACAGGAACGAGGTGTTCCACATCATGTTCATGCCGAGCGGCGCGTTCATCGCGGTGGTCACCAGCGCCGGCAGGTGCCCGTGGGCGACGGCCGTGGCGGCGTACCGCACGAAGAACGCGAACTGGTCGACGTCCTCGGGGTCGCCGACCTGCGCGCGGGACGCGGGGTCGGCCCACAGCCGCCAGGTCAGGGCCACGGCGGCCAGCAGGTAGCAGGACAGGATCAGCCACTGGACTCGCGTGCCGGCCCGAGAACGATCCCGTTCACCGACCTTGGATGGCTGGACCGCTGCCGGGACGAGGCTCACTGCTACCTCATTTCGCGGGACTGCTAGCGCAGCCACCCTACGCCAGAATGTCCTGGTCCGATGGCGCCGGTGCAGCCGCGTGCGGCATCACTCAGCCCTGGACAAGCGGCGCGAACATGCAAGTGCCCGCGTTATGCGGCCCGATCGTGTTGTCCAGTCTCGCGATCATGACCGGCGACCGCCCGCGACGGGGCTCCGGCCGGGGTGGCGTATGGCTGTTCGATGAGCTCATGGGTGAAAGCCGCGTCCAACGCGATCACCAGCCAGATGGCGAGTTCGGTGTATAGCAGCAGCTGAGCGAAGATGGTCGTCCGATTCACGCTGGTCGCCAACCACCCATGAATCTCATACCCGCCGAACACGTACGTGGCAAAAATGGTCAACAGCGACGCGAGGCACGCCGTCCACAGCCACGCCGGGTTCCCGAAGCGGGCGCGTTCCCGCTCCCGGCGCAAGAAGCAGCACCCGGCGACGAGCACGGCAGCGGCGATAGGCGCAACAGTGAGGTACGCGGCCATGCCGTCGATGGTGGCATGGGCACGAGTGACCAATGATTCTGTCGAGGGCGACGTGAAGAAACGGTCGCTAAGGCCGTCAAGACGAATCAGCCCGGCCCAGACCAGTCCGGGCAGGGCGGGCACCACCACGAACGCAGCACGCTCCGCCCACCTCCGTGCCACCGGCCATGCCGCCACGCCTGAGGAACCTCTGCCTTCCGGGTGCGGGCGAAGCCGCGGAACCCGTGACAGCGTCAGCGGCCGATAACGGAGGGCGATCAGGACCAGCAGGGCGAGGGCCGTGGTCAACCCCTCGTTCTTGGTCAGGCTGGCCACGGCGGCGCAGATCCAGGCAATAACCAGCGTTTGGGTGCTGCGGGGCAGAACCAGCCCCCAGATGACCGCGCCCACTGCTGCCGCCGCCCACAGCAAGTCGGTATAGCCGTCGACGCCATACTGGCCTGAGATGGCGAAGCCCACCAGGCAGACGGCCCCGGCGGCGGCGACCGCGCCCATGCGCGTCAGCTGACGCCCGCTGCTGCCCACCGCTGCGATGCCCGTGCCGACGACCCCGAGGGCACAGGCATTCAGCAACACCGTCGTGCCGGTGGCGATATGCAGGTCGCCTCGCCCGAAGAGCGCGAATGCCAGCGCACCAGCGGCGGGCACGAGCGGCGGGTAATCCGGGTTGGAGAACAGGTAGGCCGGGTTCTTCAGGCCTGTGAGCAGCTCGTGGTGTCCGCCGGACACCATCAAGGCGTGGGTCAGCCAGATTGAGTTGGCGTCCCACCCGATCATCGGCGCGCGCAGGGCGGTCAGGGGGATAATCAGGGCACCCAGCACGACGACCACAGTGACGATGGACCACCCCCACGGCGGATCCGCCCGCGGCGGGAAGCGGCTGCCCGCCAGCCACCACGCGACCACCGCGACGTTAGCGATCACCGCTACCACCGCATACCCGGCAAACAGCGAACCGCCCACGCCGAACTCGAGCACAGCCGCCACGGCTGCCATGCCCGCCCCGATGAGCGGGGCGAGAAAGACCAGCACCGGGGAAGGGCCCGCCACCGCCAGGGCTGGCAGGAAACCGGGAGCCCCTAGCCCCACGATCACCACCAACAGCTCAGTCATCTGCGCCGAACCTCCAGCACCAACCCGTAGCAGTGCCGCGGAACAGTAGAGCCGGGGACAGGGGAGGAGCGGGGAACAAGGGAGATTGTCCATCGCGCGGTAGTCGGACTCGCCTGTGGCACGGCCCACAGGGTCGACAGCTCGGCCAGTCGCTGGACGTGGACAGGATCGTTGATGTAGACGGTAGCGCCCTTTGGCAGCTCCGACCGGATGGCGCGGTCCGCAAAGACCGCACTCCTGATCGACGCCGGCGGAGGAACGCAGTGGTGGCCTGCAGGCCATCGTGCACGCTAAATCCCAACGCCACACCAGCAGCGGAGACGATCACGGCACAGGCGATGCGCTTGGCAACGTGGCGCCTGGCTGCCGAGACGGACGGATCGTCTTCCGCGACGCGCCCAGGCATCCGCATACGGCGGATCATATATACACCTGCTCAGGGTCGCAGGGGGAGCCGGACAAGGAGAAACGCAGCGCTACCCAGGCGTGAGTTGGCGCTACTGCCGGCGACCGTTGAAGCTAGTGTGTCGCATCCAGGCTATGTTTGCCCGGTCGACGACCCTGCGGAGTTGTTCGTCGTAGGCGTGGTTGTTGCGCCAGATGATGTATCGGCGGATCATTCTGGCGGATTGGGCGGCGCGCGCTACCAGGGTCTCCGTTTGCACGTCGGCAAGCAGCATGCGGGGCGCCCGGACGCACCGGCTGCGACAGAGGCACTGCGGCCTCCGGGTGAGGCCCGGCGAGGCGTCGGCTCACGCGATCGCCGTCCGGCGGTGCGGCGTGCGTGGATCGCGGCGGCGTGGATCGGCGTCGGCGTGCTGCTGTACGTCTTTTTCGTGCGCATATCGCTCAGCAGCCCGATGAACTCGGGCGGGGCGAACAACGCGCTGCAGGCGTGGGACATGCTGCACGGTCACCTCTTGTTGCATGGCTGGGTCATCGGCGACGCGTCGTGTTACACCTTCGAACTGCCGCTCTATGCGGTCGTCGAGCTCTTCTTCGGGCTGACCGGCGTGATCTTCCATCTGGTCGGCGCGCTCACCTACCTGATCGTCGTGGCCTTCGCCGTGGCCCTGGCCTGCACGAACAGCCGCGGCCCGGCCATGGCGACCCGCGCCGGGGTCGTGGTCGCGGTGCTGGCCGCACCGAACATCACGGACCAGGGGGCGTCGATCCTGCTCGGGGCGCCCGACCACATCGGGACCTCGGTGTTCCTGCTGGTGTCCTTCCTGCTGATCGATCGGGCCCCGGGTCGGCGCTTCACCCCCCCGCTACTCGCCGCGATCCTGGTCGCAGCCAGATCGGCGACGCCACAGTCTTGTACGTCGCCGTGCCTGCCGTCCTGGTGGTGTCCGCTTATCGCGTCCTGGCCGCCCGGAAGCTCCGCACGGGCGACGCCGCGATCGCGCCCGCCGCCATGTCGGTGCCGCTGGCGTTGCTGACCCGCACCGTGATGTTGCGCTTCGGCGCGTTCGCGATGGTCCCGCCGAAGACCGGGATCTCGCCGGTGGATCTGTGGCCCGAGCACGCGGTGCTGACCTTCCGGGCCATCCGTACCCTGTTCGGGGCATTCGGGGCGGTGGTCCCGGGTCCCGGGTCGACCGGCTTGGCGGGCGCGTTCGGGCTGGTCTGCTTGCTGGCCGCCGCCTTCGGCTTCGCGAAGGTCGTATGGACCTGGCGCACCGCGAGCCGGGCCGAGCAACTGCTGTGCGTCGCGATCGTGGTCAACCTCGCCGCGTACCTTTTCTCCACGATGCCAGAGACCTACAGTTCGCGCGAGGTCGCTGCGGTGCTGCCCTGCGGCGCGGTACTCGCCGCGCGGGCCTGCGTGCCAGGCCGCATCGCCAACGCGACGCGGGCCGGCCTGGCGCTCGCCACGGCCGCCCTGGTCGCGCTGCTGCCGCTGAGCGCCGGGGCAGCGCAGCGCCCGGTGACCCCGACCGCGGTTCCCCTCGCCGCGTGGCTCGAGGCCCACGGGCTCAGGTACGGCATCGCCGGGTACTGGGACGCATCGGCCGTCACCCTGCAGTCCGGCAACCGCGTACAGATCCGCGCGATCATCGGGATCGACGCTCGTTTCTTCCCCTGCTACTGGGAGACCGAGCCAAGCTGGTACAACCCCGTCACAGCATGACGCCAGGTTCGTGATCGCCAACACGTACGGCGGCTTCCCCAACGATCACTACACGATCGCGGAGATCGAGAGCTTCTTCGGGCGGCCGGCCCGGATCTACTGGGTGGCCGGGCGGCAGATCATGGTCTACCGGAAGAATCTGCTCCGGAAGCTCGGGCCGCCGGTCGTGCCCTCGCCGACGGGCAAACTCCAGTGAGCGCGGCGATCACGGCAGCGCGGCCGTTCCGGGCACCGCCTGCACGGCCCGAGGTCTTCTACGGCCGGGCCGAAACGACAATGATCAGCCCTGACACGACCAGGAGCGAGCCGACCCAGGTCAGTATGTTGGCGCGTTCGTGCAGGACGAGGATGCTCGCGGTGAGGATGCCGAGATACCCGATCGCGTTGAAGGGATAGGCGACGCTCAGCGGCACCCGTGACAACGTGGTCAGCCAGGCTATCGCCGAGATACCGAAGACCAAGAGACCGAGCAGCACCCATGGCGAGGTGGCGGCGCTGATTGCCAGCGATCCGCCGGATCGGGCGGCGCGGTCTGCTGCAACCTGCATGCCATGCTTGAGCATAACTTGCCCGACGGCCGCGGTGGTCACGGCGAACAGCACCAGTGCCAGGTTTCCAATAGTCAAGTGATGCCTCCTTGACTTTTCTTCATGGCCGGAACGCCCTGGCTCGTGGTGGCCCGGCGACTGGGCACGCCGTAGCACCGAACGCATGGCTCCGCCCGTACCCGGACGGTGCGGGGCAGCCGAGTCAGATGACTTCGACATGCACCGTTTCCTCTGCATGCGGCGTTAGCCGCATAATGTACTGATAACCGAACAGGGTCGGCCGGACGCGGACAAGTCCATTGTCGATCGTGCGCGAGAGCCGAAGCCTGCGCCCGTCCGCTTCGGAGATGGCCCGGAACGGCAGTCCGGTCGTCAACTCCTCCAGGATGTCGAACCCGCTGGCGCGGACCAGCCGTCGCAGGGTCCGCCGGGTGAAAAACCTCAGGTGCGTTTCGTCCAGAATGCCGCGGCGGTCATAGCCGAACAGCCCCAGGACGACCCTCAGGCGGGGATACCAATGCTCGAAGTTCGGAACCGAGAGCAGCACCTGACCGCCTGGCCGCAGCACCCGGCACATATCGCGCAGCACCTCGCCCGGCCGCGACAGGTGCTCGATGACATCCGCGGCGACGATGACGTCGAACCCGTCGCCCACTTCCTCGGGGATGCCCTCTTCGAGGCTGGCCTTGACGAAGTGGTCGGTGCGCTCCCGCACGCCCGGGATCTCCAGGCAGTCCACGCCGGTCACCTCGTGACCGGCAGCCCGGGCGTGGGCCGCGAAGAGGCCGCCCGAACAGCCGAGGTCGAGGATACGGCACCCCGGCATGCCAGCCATCATCTGCAGGACCAACGCATGCGAGGACCCGTCGCCGTCCTTGAACGCGTAGTCCCGCGGCTTGGGTACCCATTCCGAGGTCCCGAACCCCATGGCGACCAGCCGGTATTCGAGCACGTCTTTGATCACGTCCTTCGCGTAGCGCATTCCATTGACGTAGCAGATCTCATCGCCGTAGAACGTAGGAATCGGAATTTCCAGGATTCGCTTTCCGGCGTGGAGAAGCTGCACGATGATCTGCGTGTCGAAGTCGAAACCATCGGCGTTATGCTCGAACGGAATATCACGCAGCGCGCTGGTGCTGTAGGCGCGGTATCCCGAATGGAACTCGGTCAGCTCACTACCGAGCAGCGAATTCTCGGCCCGGGTGAGGATTCGGTTGCCGACCAGCTTGTACAGCGGCATGCCCCCGCGGCGTGCGGCGCCCTTCTCCATCATCCGGGAGCCCATCACCGCGTCGCACTCGCCGCGCTCCAGCGGAGCCACCATTTCCGGCAGCATCTCCGGCGCGTACTGGCCATCCCCGTGCAGCAGGACCACGATGTCAAGGCCGCGCTCGATCGCCAGCTTGTAGGCCGCCTTCTGGTTGCCGCCGTAGCCGAGGTTCTTGGTATGCCGGACGACCAGCGTGCGCGGCGCGTCCGGCCTGCGTGCCCAGTCCTGGCCGCGGGCGAAGGTATCGTCGTGGCTCGCGTCGTCGAGCACGATCACCTCGGCGATCCGCTCCCGGAAGTCAGCCGGAACGCGATCCAGCGTCGCGGCCAGGGTCGACTCGGCGTTATAGGCCACCACAAGGATGCCGATACGAGGATGAGCTAGATCGTTGCCTTTCACCGTTCCAGACTCCCTAGCTGACTTGGCTCGCGTCATGATACGTATGACCGGCAGGGTACGCCAAGGCCGCCACCGAAGACTGCGGCGGAGCCGTGGAGATACGGAGCCAGCCTTCCTTCTGCGAGGAAGAAAGGTTCTTCGGCCGCTCGGCCGACGGTAGCGGTTTCCCGGATTTCCGGCGGTCTACTCGGCGCCCGCTGGCTTGGTGATTATTGCGCTAAC
>JASHPR010000499.1 GCA_030038015.1 Streptosporangiaceae bacterium | reverse complement strand
GCCCTTCGCCTGGCGTTCTCCGCGATCAACGACGCCCTCGGCGCGCAGCCCGACGCGCAACTCGCCCAGTCCCTGCCCCGGGAGGTGCGCGAGGCCGTGACCTACGGCCGGCCTGCAGCCACGGAGCACCAGTACCGTGCCCTGGCACCTCGATAAGCACCGCTGGCGGGGAGCCACCGTCCCGGCGTAGTGGGCAGACCCGGCCAGCGCCCCGAACTCACCGCAACGGCCGGACCATCGCCCGCAGGTGGACAACCACACCGCGCCGGATAACCCTTGTGGCGCGGCACGACGGCCACGCCAACTATCCAGACTGCCGCCCAGAACGGCGGCTCGGCGAGCGTTCTACTTGGCGCGACGTAACGCTGATCATCAAAGCGCCACGGCTCACCTCCTGACCGGGTCCAGTGCGACTGGCCTGCTAGAGGTCACCGTCGGTCGCCGACGAGGTCTATGCGGCGCCACCCCGGCCATGGCCAGTTAAGTCGTTGCGCGGCGCAGCACGCTGTGCGCGCATAGTGGACGCCCGACTCCGCCTCGTTCTTCTGCTCAGCACGCATCCGGCCTTGATCCTGCTCAGCGTACTAACGGTCGCAAAGCATGCCTCGCTACGACCTGAGCCGATCGAAACTCAGTCGGCTTGCCTCACCTCGCGGGTCGATACTGAGCGCATGGTGACATACAAGCGAGAGATCAGGCTCTGGCGGGAGGCGCACCCGGTGCAGCGAGCACTGATGATCCGCGATGACGCCGACGCGTACTGGATCGCTTGCCAGATGCAGCACAGCCGCATCATGGACCCTGGTCTGGCGATCTTCAGTGACCCGCGGGCCATCATGATTCAGCGGCGGATTGACGTAGACCTATTCGTAGTCAGCCTTCACCGGCTCTCCACGGTGGCAAACCTGGCGGCCGAGGTGGCCGACCCGAGGGACGTGCTTCCCGAGGCAATCACCCTGTTCAGCGAGCGGACGGCCGGGCTACCGCTGTCGGAGCACGACGCGGACCAGCCACCGACGATAGCTAACGTCCGTCATGTACTGGAGCACGGGCAGAACCTAGAGATCCGCGGGCGTCTCGGCTTCGCCAGCGGCCAGGATGGCTGGTTCGTCTCCTACCGTGGGCGCATGTGGGAGACACAGGAACTCCTGGCCGCAGCCCAAACCCTGCACGTCGCCATTCGCAAGGCCGTAGACCCTGAGGCATTCAGCGACTTCCGCGGAGACGTCCCCTGCATCGAGCTACGCGACCCTGCAGACATCATCCAGCGCAGTGATCCTGTCTCCAGCATCCTTGCTCGGCAAGCATCCGCTATGGCTGAGATCCAGGTGGGCCTTCAGGCGAGCCTTCCGCCGCGCCCTGTTAGGGATACTCGTCTTTAAACTTTCGAACGCCGCGGCCAATCTCTGACGCGTGGTACGAAGTAATGGGTATGCGCTGATCGGCAGGTGAGGCCGACCTCGGGATGCTCCGAGGGAGATCTTGACGCGTCAGATCCACCAGTTCGGCGCTTCTCGGGTGATCAGGACCAAAGGGCTGCTGACCACTCCGAACGGCGGATCAGGAGCGTCAAGCGTGACCGGACTGGTCACGAAGAGTGACGGCAGACGTTCGTGGCCGTGCGGGCCGTGGGGTTTGTCGGCGGAGAAGTTTAAAGTGCCGGGCATGGACGTGGTGATCGCCGATGAGAGCACGAGCGGTGATGAGACTGCGCGGATGCTGCTGCAGAGCGTGCCGTCTCCTGTCTCGTTGCGGGAGTTGATCCGGTTGCGAGTCCGTGAGGAGGTGGCCAGGTTCAATGCCGATACGGTGCCGGTGTTCGCCGGCCTGGTGCGCCCGGCCGGCGCGGAGGTGACTGTGAATGGGTACCGGCTGCGGGTGCCCCGCGTCTTGGACTGGGAGAAGCAGGCCGCGATCGCGATAGAGGCTTTCGGCCGGAATGGGTTCTTCGTGTTCGCCGGCGGCCGGCAGGTGGACGATCTTGATGAGGAGCTGACCTTGGCCGAGGCGCAGGTCGTGAGCTTCATGCGGCTGGTTCCGCTGGTCGGCGGATGACCGTGGCCGGGGCTGGTGACGAGCGGATCTGGGCAGAGCACGAGCAGCGGGCGGGCGCGCTGCTGGACTCGATCCCCGGGCCCAGGCCGGTCTCGCCCGGCGCACGGGTGTTCGACGGCCGGGAGATCACCCGGTTCCGTGAACGGGTGACCGGCACGCTCACCAGCCTGGAGCCGCGGATGGCGGGGTCGGTGCTGATGCTGCTGCTCAAAGGCCGGGGGCGGCAGATCATGTGGCCGATGCCGGGCAGGTTCGGCAACGTCGGTGTGCTGCTGCGCCGGCGGTTCGAGGTGACCCGGCCCGACGCTCTTCTGGCTATCCGGACGGTGCTGGACCTGCCCGATTCCTGGGACTCATTCTGGGCGCTTCGGATCGCCGAAGCGATCGCGGGACGCGGCGGAGGCTCGCGGCCCTACGAGGGCGCTGAGGCTGATCTGCTGCGCGCCCTGATCGCCTCCGTCGACGAGCGGGAGTGCCTGCGGCCGCCGACCGGGCAGCGATGCGAGGCAGACTGCTCGCGCGGCTGCCCGAAGCGACGGGCGGCCAGGTGGACGCGTCGGTGATCGTGCCCGCTGATGCCTGGGCCGGCGTCGTTTTGGCGCAGCTGGCCACGCTCACCGAGGAACATGGCGAGGTCACCGCTTTGCTGCGGCATCTGGCCCGGCCGGCGGCGGCGAGACCGACCCGGAGCTGGCTGGCTGTGGCCGGCACGATGCTCGAAACCGAGGCGGCCCGGCGGGCGGCCGGGTTCATGTTCACCGCACTGACCGGCGTGCGGCTGGCCGGCCAGGTCATCCTGAGCGAGCGCAACACCGACCTGGCCCGGGGTCTTGTCTGGGCGGTCGCGGTTCTCCCCCCGAGCCGCCAGGCGGTGCCGGGCCTGCTGAAGGTGGCCGGGCGGTGGCGCGGGCGAGAGGAGGCGGCCTGGGCGGCGGGCGAGAAGCTGGCCAACGCGGCCGTGTGGTCGCTGGGCCGGCTCGGAACCGCTGACAGCGTCGCTGCGCTGCAGCAACTCGCCGGCCGCAACCGCCATGGCGGACTCGGCAAGCGCATCAGCGCAGCGCTGGCGGCCGCGGCCGAGCAGGCCGGGCTGACCCCAGGCCAGCTTGCCGAGCGCAGCGTGCCAGCCTGCGGGCTCGACAGCCAGGGCGCGGCCACGTTCTGCGCTGGAGCCGTCACAGCCCGGGTCCAGGTCGACGATGACCTCACCGTGCGCGCGAACTGGGCCACCGCCGGCCGGGCACCACGGCCCGCGCCGGACGCACCCCCCGCGGATGTGCGCGCCGTGAAGGCAGAACTCAAAGAGCTGCGCGAGACCATCGCAACCGAGCGCCGGCGCCTGGAGGACCTGCTGGCGGCCGGCCGGTCCTGGCCGCTGGACGAATGGCGGCGTTACTACCTCGAACATCCGATCGTCGGCCGGCTCGCCCGCCGGCTGATCTGGCGCATCACCACACCAGACACCGCAGCCGCGACCGGGATACCGTCGGCCGACGGCACGCTGCACACGATCAGCGGCGACATACCACTGCCCGAGGACGCGACCGTTACCATGTGGCATCCGGTGACCGCGCCGGCCGCCGAGGTCCGCGCATGGCGATCCTGGCTCTTCGGCCATGGCCTGCGCCAGCCGTTCAAGCAGGCCTTCCGCGAGATCTACCTGCTCACCCCGGCCGAGGAGCAAACCGGCACGTACTCCAACCGTTTCGCATCCCACATTCTGCGCTACCAGCAGGCCTACGCCCTGTTCCGGGAACGCGGCTGGGCCGCCAGCTACCTGAGACCCTACGACGGCGGCTACGACGCCAGCGCCCGCCACGACCTGCCCGGCGTGGGTCTGACCTGCCGCTTCGAGCACTTCCAGGTCGACGACGGCCACCTCGCGGGCCAGGCCGCCCTGTGCAGCACCGATCGCGTGTGGTTCCACCGATCCGGCGACCGCGCGCAGGCGCCGGTACCCATCGCCGACGTACCGCCGCTGGCGTTCTCCGAAGCGATGCGCGATGTTGACCTGTTCGTGGGCGTCAGCTCCATCGCACTCGACCCGACCTGGGCAGACCGGGCCGCCGACGCACACTACGGCTACTGGCTGCAAGCATCGTCTGGTGCCCTGTCCGCCAGCGCCGAGGTCAGGCGTGACGCACTGGCCCGGCTCATCCCCAGACTGAAGATCGCAGACCGGGTAGAACTCGGCGATCGTTATGTGCGAGTCCGCGGGCAGCTGCACGAGTACAAGATCCACCTCGGCTCCGCGAACGTCATGATCGAGCCCGACCACCAGTACCTGTGCATCGTGCCCGCCCCGGCACGGTTCCCGCGCATCATGCTGCCATTCGACGGCGACCAGGTACTCAGCGTCATCTTGTCGAAGATGGCGCTCCTCGCCTCCGACGACAAGATCACAGATCCCGAAATCCTGGCGCAGCTACCCCGCTCGAGCTGAGCGGAAGCCCGCTCCCCCCGGCCAGGCCAAGACCTGAGCAACCCTTACTTCAGCGGCGTCCCAGATCCCGCCCGATCTGGCGTGTGCTCGATGCGGCAGCGGCGGATGGCCGGCGGGCCGGTGCCGGGGCTGGCCTGCTCCCGTCTGCCGCGTCTGCCGCGCCTTCTGGCCGCTGCGGTGCTGGCCGGGGCCAGCCGTGACCGGTCTGTGGCTACCGCGCTGGCCGGTACGGAGAACCTTGCGCTGTCCGCAGGGACTCGGCCCGCTGCTGGGCGCTCAGCAGCCGGGTCGTCTTGGCCCGCCTGACCGCACCGCCGGCGCCGGTGGCCAGCGCGATGCTGGTGGCGGTCGTGTCGCCCGGGTGCCTCGCAGACGACAGGGACGTCATGCTCGCCGAACGGATAGCCGGCCGCGAGGAACTTGGCCCCCTTGGCCTCGAGGGCTGGCCTGACCGCCTCGATCCAGCCGTGCGGCTCCTTGATCTGGGCCGCCATCGACTCGGGGGTGTGCAAGCGACCTGGTACATGTACAGCGCCACCGGAATCCCCTCGCTCAGCAATGGCGAGGTATTCGCCTGGCATCCCGCCAGCGGGCCGGTGGCTCCTTCGGCGGAGGGCCAGCCGCAACGCCAGGAGATCACTTTCTGGGTGGAGTCGTGGAGCGGGTCGGCCCGTGCGCCGCCCGGGAGCTCGCTGGTGCGAGTCAGCGGCGTGATCTGGCTGGCGCCAACGCCAGAACCTCACCGCAGGACGGGTACCGGCTGGCGGGCCGGGCAGAACCCCGGCGGGGCGTGATGGGCCAGCCGGAGCATCCGCGTGCCCGGCTCCCGGGATTGGCCTGCACCGAGGCGGGCGGTCCCTGCCGGTGCGTCAGCCGACGACCCTGACGTTTTCCGCCTGGGGTCCTTTCTGGCCCTGGGTGATGTCGAACTCGACCTTCTGCCCTTCTTCCAGGCTGCGGTCACCGCCGCCGGTGATCGCGCTGACGTGTACGAACACGTCCGGGCCTCCCTCGACCGCGATGAACCCGTAGCCCTTGCCGCCGTTGAACCACTTCACAGTGCCCTGCGCCATCTTGACCTTCTCGGGTGTGGATGCGGCCCCGCCTTGGCCGGGGGCCGCGCTTGCCATATTGCCCTGGCCAGCCTGTCACCGACCGCGCGGGGGGCGCCCAGGCAGCCAAACCCGCAGTTATGTTCTGGCTGGCTCTGCCCAGCCGGGCGCATCCCGCCCACCGGCCCCGAGCATGACCCGGCTGCCCGGCCGCCCCCTCCCAGCGCGGACGGGTCATTGGGCTGGGCCTGGCCGCGGCC
>JASHPR010000498.1 GCA_030038015.1 Streptosporangiaceae bacterium | reverse complement strand
ATCGCCGGCCAGTGCACCCCGCCGCTGCGGTAGTAGAGCCCGCCCCGCTCGTCCAGCAGCGACCGGGTGTCGTAGCGGTTGCGCCGCAGCCACGCGTCGACCAGGTAGATCGCGCACCAGGGACCGAGCCAGACGATGATGAACAGCAGGAAGTCGGCCAGCAGCGTGGTGAACTTCGAGGAGAAGACCGCGTAGGCGGCGAACGCGCCGCAGACGACGGTGTCGATCATCACGCAGGTGACCCGGTGCAGCTTCGGCACCAGGCTCTGCAGCGTGACGCCGGAGGAGTAGAGGTCGATCGTGTTGATCGCGAAGAGCTGCACGATCGCGAAGACCAGGTAGGGCACCACGAACCAGCCGGGGAACCCCGAGGTGAGCCCGGTGATCGACGTCGCCGCCGGCACCCCGGTCGCGACCGCGGCGCCGAGGATCTCCAGCAGCGCCGACGGGATGGCCCCGCCCAGGGCGACCGCGATCACGATGCGCCACGGGCCGGTGTCCGGCGGCAGGTAGCGCGAGTAGTCGTTGGCGTTCTCGGTCCAGCCCAGGCCGCCGGCGGAGATCACCAGGGCCAGGAACACCAGCAGCGCGCCCCAGCCGGCCCCGTGCGGCGGGACGTGCAGGTTCACCTTGGACGTGGTGATGATCGCCATGACCACGAACAGGATCACGAACGGGATGCTGAGCCACCGCAGCACGCTGAGCACCGCGGCGTGGCCCAGCAACGGCAGCACCGCCTGGATGGCCACCGCGATAAGGATGAAGATGACCTTGGCCGGGGTCCCCGCCATGAAGCCGGCCTTCGTGGTCAGCGCGATGGCGGCCAGCACGATGAGGGCGATGCCCTCGATCTCAAAGCCGACCTGGGTCACCCAGTTCAAGAACGACGGAAGCCGGTTGCCGTTAGGGCCGAACGGGGCCCTGCTGATCGCGAACGCGGTCGTGCCGGCCCGTGGGCCCTGCACGCTCGCCAGGCCGGTGAGCACGTAGAAGAGGTTGCCGATCAGGATGATGACGACGGCCTGGGCGAACGACAGCCCGAAGACCACCACCGCCAGGCCGCCGTAGACGACGAACTCCACGTTCCAGACGGCGCCGGCCCACATCCAGAACAGGTTGCTCGGCCGGCCCCAGCGACTGCTCAGCGGCACATGCTCGATGCCACGATGCTCGACGTGGGTGACCGAGGGCACTTCGTCCGAGAGCGCCGCGGCCGCGCCCGGGTTGGCCCCTGATGCCTCACTCACGATTTCGGCCCTTTCGCCGCATTAACCACGCCAGCCTCTTCCGCCAAGCTGACCGCCCGGCCCCTGCCTGCCTTGCAGGGGTTACTACCCGGCCCGGGATCAAAGGAAGATCACCGGCACAGGCGTAACACGGCCGTAACGGGCGCAACCGGCGGACGGCGGCGAGGTCGATCCGGGCCGGGTCGGGCGCTAGGAGAGACCGACGATCTCGCCCTCGTCGTCGAGGTCGATGCGCGCGGCTGCCGGGTGCGACGGCAGGCCGGGCATGGTCCGGATGTCGCCGCAGACCGGGTACACGAACCCGGCGCCGATCGAGGCGCGCACCTCCCGCACCGGCAGGGTCCAGCCGGTGGGCGCGCCGAGGAGCGCCGGGTCCGAGGAGATCGACAGCGGCGTCTTGGCGATGCACACCGGCAGGCTGCCGAAGCCCGCCTGCTCGTAGCTGTCCAGCTGCCTGGCCGCCTGCGCGGAGTAGCTGACCCCCGCCGCGCCGTACACCTTGGTGGCGACGGTCTCGATCTTCTGCCGCAGGCTGTCCTCGTCGGCGTACAGGAACCGGAAGCCGCCGGGCTCGTCCGCCGCCGCCGCGACCGCCTCCGCCAGCTCGGCGGCGCCCGCGCCGCCGTCCGCGAAGTGGGTGCAGACCGCGGACCTGACGCCCATCTCGTCCGCGATCTCGCGGATCACCCGGTGCTCGCTCGGGTGGTCGGCCGGGAACGCGTTGATCGCCACCACCGGGGTGACGCCGTGCAGCCGGACGTTGTCCACCTGCTTGCGCAGGTTCGCGGCCCCGGCGAGCACGTCGTCCGGGTTCTGCGCCAGCAGGTCCCCGGGCAGCGGCCGGCCCGCGACGATCCGGTACTTCCCGGAGTGCGCCTTCAGCGCCCGCACGGTGGCGACCACGACGGCGGCGTCCGGCCGCAGCCCGGAGACGCGGCACTTGATGTTGAAGAACCGCTCGGCTCCCATGTCGGCGCCGAACCCGGCCTCGGTGACCAGGAAGTCGCCGGCGTGGATGCCGATCAGGTCGGCAACCACCGACGAGTTGCCCGTGGCGATGTTGCCGAACGGGCCGGTGTGCACCAGGGCCGGCGTGTTCTCCAGCGTCTGCAGCAGGTTCGGCTTGATCGCGTCACGCAGGATCACGGCCATCGACCCGGCGGCGTGCAGGTCCTCGGCGGTGACCGGGGCGCCGGCCGGCGTGTAGCCGACGACGATCCGGCCGAGCCGCTGCCGCAGGTCCGGCAGGGATGAGGTGAGCGCGAGCGTGGCCATCACCTCGGACGCCGCGGTGATGTCGAACCCCGTCTGGCGGGTCACGCCGTCCGAGCGCGAGCCGAGCCCGATCACGATGTTGCGCAGCGCCCGGTCGTTGACGTCCAGCACCCGGCGCCAGCTGATCTCCTTCATATCGAGGCCGAGCTCGTTGCCCTGGTACAGGTGGTTGTCGATCATCGCGGCGAGCAGGTTGTGCGCCGCGGTCACCGCGTGCATGTCCCCGGTCAGGTGCAGGTTCAGCACCTCCATCGGGACCACCTGGCTGTACCCGCCGCCGGCCGCGCCGCCCTTGATCCCGAACGTGGGGCCCATCGACGGCTGCCGGATCGCGATCGTCGCCCGCTTGCCGATGTGCTTGAACGCCTGCCCCAGCCCCACGGTCGTGGTGGTCTTGCC
>JASHPR010000007.1 GCA_030038015.1 Streptosporangiaceae bacterium | reverse complement strand
GCCGGCCGGACCCCGGCCCCGGGCAGCCTGCCCGCGACGGGCGCTCCGGGGCGGCCGGCCACGCCGCCGGCCAGCGTGCCAGCGCCCGGCCTGCCGTCCTTATGGTGGCAGGCGGCTGACGGGTGCCGGCCGCCGCCGCACGGTCGGTAACCTTGCCTGCATGCCCATAACGAGGGATGAGGTGGCCCACCTGGCGCGGCTGTCCCGGCTGGCCCTCACCGAGCAGGAGCTTGACCACTTCGCCGGCCAGCTCGACGTGATCCTCACGGCCGTGGCGCGGGTCCAGGAGGTGGCCGCGGCGGGGATCCCGCCGACCACGCACGCGCTGCCGGTCACCAACGTGTTCCGCGACGACGTGATCCTGCCGTGCCTCGGCGCTCAGGCGGCCCTCGACCAGGCCCCAGCCGCCGAGCAGGGCAGGTTCCGCGTCCCGCGGATCCTGGCGGAGGACTGACCGTGGCCGGCGACTCCTCCCGCACCGACCTGACCGGGATGACCGCGGCCGGGCTCGCCGCCGCCATCGCGGCGGGCGAGACGTCGGCGGTCGAGGTCACCCGGGCGCACCTGGACCGCATTGACGCCGTGGACGCGCAGGTGCGCGCGTTCCTGCACGTGGCACCGGAGGTGGCGCTCGCCGCGGCCCGCGCGGTGGACGCCCGGCGCGCCGCCGGCGAGCCGCTGGGCCCGCTGGCCGGGGTGCCGCTGGCGCTCAAGGACCTGTTCACGACCACCGACATGCCGACGACCTGCGGGTCGCGGATCCTGGATGGCTGGCGCGCGCCGTACGACGCGACCGTCACCGCGCGGCTGCGGCGCGCCGGGGTCGTCATCCTCGGCAAAGTGAACATGGACGAGTTCGCGATGGGGTCGTCCACCGAGAACTCCGCGTTCGGGCCCACGCACAACCCGTGGGACCTCAGCCGGGTCCCCGGCGGGTCCTCGGGCGGCTCGTCCGCCGCGGTCGCCGCGTTCGAGGCGCCGCTCGGGATCGGCACGGACACCGGGGGCTCGATCCGCCAGCCCGCCGCGGTCTGCGGCATCGTCGGCACCAAGCCGACGTACGGCGGGTCCTCCCGTTACGGGGTGGTCGCGTTCGCCTCCTCCCTGGACACGCCCGGGCCGCTGGCCCGCACCGTGCTCGACACGGCGCTGCTGCACGAGGTCATGTCCGGCCACGACCCGTGCGACTCGACCTCGATCGACGCGCCGGTGCCGCCGGTGGTGGCCGCGGCGCGGCAGGCCGACGTGAGCGGCCTGCGCGTCGGGGTGGTGGCCGAGCTCGGCGGCGAGGGCTACCAGCCGGGCGTGCTGGCCAGGTTCGGCGAGGCGGTCGAGCTGCTGGAGTCGCTGGGCGCCAAGGTCACCGAGGTGTCCTGCCCGCACTTCTCGTACGCGCTGCCCGCGTACTACCTGATCGCGCCCAGCGAGTGCTCGTCCAACCTGGCCCGCTTCGACGGGATGCGGTACGGCCTGCGGGTCGGCGACGACGGCACGGCGAGCGCCGAGGAGGTCATGTCGCTGACCCGGGCCGCCGGTTTCGGCGCCGAGGTCAAGCGCCGGATCATGCTCGGCACCTACGCGCTGTCCAGCGGCTACTACGACGCCTACTACGGCAAGGCCCAGCAGGTGCGCACGCTGATCGCCCGGGACTTCGACGCCGCGTTCGAGCAGGTCGACGTGCTGGTCTCGCCGACCACGCCGACCACGGCGTTCCCGATCGGCGAGCGGGCCGACGACCCGATGGCCATGTACCTGGCCGACCTGTGCACGATCCCCTCGGACCTGGCGGGCAACGCCGCGCTCTCCGTGCCGTGCGGGCTGGCCCCCGACGACGGGCTCCCGGTGGGGCTGCAGGTCATGGCGCCGGTCCTGGCGGACGACCGGCTGTACCGGGTGGCCGCGGCCGTCGAGGCGGCGCTGGACGCCCGGCGCGGGCACCCGCTGCTCGACGAGGCGAAGGGGCTTGGCGATGACTGAGCTTGCGGCGGAACTTGCCGGATACGACGAGGCGGTCTCCCGCTACGACCCGGTGATCGGCCTGGAGACGCACGTCGAGCTGGGCACCGTCACCAAGATGTTCTGCGGCTGCCCCACGGCGTTCGGCGCCGAGCCGAACTCGGCCGTCTGCCCGGTCTGCCTCGGCCTGCCGGGCTCGCTTCCGGTGACCAACCGGGTCGCGATCGAGTACACGATCCGCATCGGCCTGGCCCTGAACTGCTCGATCGCCACCTGGTGCCGGTTCGCGCGGAAAAACTACTTCTACCCGGACATGCCGAAGAACTTCCAGATCTCGCAGTACGACGAGCCGCTGTGCACGGACGGCTGGCTGGACGTCCCGGTCGGCGAGACCGTCGTCCGCGTGGGCGTCGAGCGGGTTCACCTGGAAGAGGACACGGGGAAATCGCTGCACGTCGGCGGCGCCACCGGGCGCATCCACGGGGCCGACCACTCGCTGGTCGACTACAACCGGGCCGGCATCCCGCTGGTCGAGGTGGTCACCAAGCCGGTCGCCGGCACCGGCGCGCTGGCGCCCGTCGTCGCCCGTGCGTACGTCACCGAGCTGCGGGACCTGATGCGGGCCCTGGCCGTCTCCGACGTCCGCATGGAGGAAGGGTCGCTGCGCTGTGACGTGAACGTCTCGCTCGCGCCGCGCGGCTCGGCCACCTGGGGGACGAGGACCGAGACCAAGAACGTCAACTCGCTGCGCTCGGTCGAGCGGGCCGTCAGGTTCGAGATCGAGCGGCAGGCCGCGGTGCTGGACGGTGGCCGCAGGGTCATCCAGGAGACCAGGCATTTCCACGAGGAGACCGGGACGACCACGGCCGGCCGCAGCAAGGAAGAGGCGCAGGATTACCGGTACTTCCCCGAGCCCGACCTGGTTCCGGTCGCGCCGTCGCGCGAGTGGGTGGAGCAGATCCGGGCGCAGCTGCCGGAACTGCCCGCCGCCCGCCGGGCCCGGCTGCAGGCCGAGTGGGGGCTGTCCGATCAGGACATGGCGTCGCTGCGCAACGCCGGCGCCCTGGACCTGGTGGCCGAGACCGTCGCGGCCGGGGCCCCGCCCGAGCAGGCGCGGAACTGGTGGCTCGGCGAGCTGTCCCGCCGCGCCAACGAGTCGGGCACCGAGCTCGCCGCCCTGCCGGTGACCCCGGCGCAGGTCGCCAGGGTCAGCGAGCTGGTCGAGTCGGGGGCGCTGAACACCAAGCTGGCCCGGCAGGTGCTCGACGGCGTGCTGGCCGGCGAGGGGTCCCCGGACGGGATCGTCGCCGCCCGCGGCCTGGCCGTGGTGAGCGACGACCAGGCGCTGCTCGCCGCGATCGACGAGGCGGTCGCCGCCAACCCCGATGTGGCGGAGAAGGTCCGCTCGGGCAAGACGGCCGCCGCGGGCGTCCTGGTCGGCGCGGTGATGAAGGCCACGCGGGGCCAGGCCGACGCCGCCCGTGCCCGCGAGCTCATCCTGCAGCGCCTGGCCCCGCCCGCCTGACTCCGCCGCTGCCAGGTGGGCGCCCCCGGTGGCGCGCCGCGCCTCCCCCGCCTCGCCGCGCCCCCGCCTCCCCGCGCCCCGCGCCCCCGCGCCCCCGCCTCCCCGCCTCGCCGCGTGAAATGTGGTCGTGGGCGGTCGTGCAAGCAGCCGCCGGCGACCACAAAGCCGTATCCTGAGCACATGGCGTCGCACGCAGCCCAGGCGATGATGCCCCGCTAGCGGGGCCACTCGACGCTGCCCGGACCATATCCGGCACGAGGCCCCGAGGGGGCCTCGATTCATGCCTGCGGGCCGGAGCCCCCCATTCCCGGAGGTTCCGATGAACAGCCAGCGTATCTACCTCAGCACCACCATCCCGTACGTCAACGCCCGCCCCCACCTCGGCTTCGCGCTCGAGCTCGTCCAGGCCGATGTGCTCGCACGGCACCACCGGCTGGCCGGTGACCAGGTCCGGTTCCAGACCGGCACCGACGACAACTCGCTCAAGAACGTGCTGGCCGCCGAGGCCGAGGGCATCGCCGCGTCCGCCCTGGTCAGCCGCAACGCCGCCGCGTTCGCCGCGCTGCGCGAGCTGCTGGCGCTGTCGTTCGACGACTTCATCCGCACCGGCAGCGACCCGCGGCACCGGCCCGGCGTGGAGCGGCTCTGGCGCGCGTGCGCCGCCAGCGGGGATCTGTACCGCAAGCGTTACGAGGGCTGGTACTGCGTGGGCTGCGAGCAGTTTTACCGGCCTGCCGAGCTGCCCGGCGGCCGCTGCCCGGAGCACGGGACCAGGCCGGAGCGGGTCGCCGAGGAGAACTGGTTCTTCCGGCTGTCCCGTTACGCCGGCCAGCTGCATGACCTGATCGGCTCGGGCAGGCTCAGGATCGAGCCGGCCGCCCGGCGCAACGAGGTCCTCGGCTTCATAGCGGGCGGGCTCGAGGACTTCAGCGCATCGCGCCCCGCCGCGCGAGCCCGGGGCTGGGGCATCCCCGTTCCCGGCGACGCCGGACAGGTGATCTACGTCTGGTGGGACGCGCTGGGCAACTACATCACCGCGCTCGGCTACGGCACCGGCGCGGGGGACTACCGGCGGTGGTGGGCCGAGGCCGGCCGCCGGGTGCACCTGGCCGGAAAGGGCGTGCTGCGCTTCCACGCCGTGTACTGGCCGGCGATGCTGCTGTCAGCGGGCGAGCCGCTGCCCACCGACATCCTGGTGCACGACTACCTCACGCTGGGCGGCAGCAAGATCAGCAAGTCCGCGGCCGGCGCGCCGGCGGGGGGCGATAGCGCCGATCCTGCCGTGCTGGCGGCCCGGTACGGGACCGACGCGGTGCGCTGGTGGCTGCTGCGCGAGGTGCCGCGCGTCGGGGATGCCGACTTCACCGAGGCCAGGCTGGTCGCCAGGGCCAACGACGATCTCGCCAACGACCTCGGCAACCTGGTGAGCCGCGTGGTGACGCTGGTGCACCGTTACCGGCAGGGGAGGGTGCCGGCGGGCGCCCGCCCGGCCGCCGCCGATGCCGGGCCGGCTGCCGGCCTGGCCGCCCCCGGTTCGTTGCCGGCCGGCCGCCTGGCGGCCGCCTGCGAGCAGATGCCCCGGCGCGCAGCCGAGGCGCTCGCTGCCGCTGACTTCCGAGCTGCCACCGCTGCCATCTGGGAGGTGGTGGAGGAGGCGAACCGCCATGTCGAGCGGGCCGAGCCATGGCGCCTGGCACGGGCCGAGCGTGACGGTGACGCTCGCGCGGCCGCGCTGCTTGACCGGTCCCTGGCGCTGCTCATCCGCGCCTGCGCGGCGCTGGGCACGGAACTGGCTCCGTTTCTGCCCGGCCTGGCGGCGCGGATCCGGGCGGCGTGCGGCGGCGCGGACGGCCGGCTGCCAGCATCCGGGCAGGTCTTCCCGCGCATCGGGTGACCCGGCCCCGGCGG
>JASHPR010000497.1 GCA_030038015.1 Streptosporangiaceae bacterium | reverse complement strand
GCAGCACGGGTCTGCGGGTCAGCGCCGACGGTCGGCTCGTCGAGCAGCAGCAGCGGGGCGCCACCGATCAGCGCGGTTGCGGCCTGCGTCCGGCGCCGCTGGCCGCCGGACAGCAGCCCGACGCGCTGCCCGAGCACGTCGGTGAGCTGCAGTTCCTCGGCCACCTGGTCGACCGCGCGGCGCAGCGCGCCGCGGCGCAGGCCGGCCAGCGCGGCGAACAGCCGCAGGTTGTCACGGACGGTGGCGCTGGGGTACAGGGCCAGTTCCTGCGGTGCGACCCCGATCAGCATGCGCGCCCGGTACGGGTTGCGCCGGACGTCGACCCCGCCGACGGTCACCCGCCCGGCGTCCAGCCGGATCAGGCCGGTGACCGCCTCCACGAACGTGGTCTTGCCCGCGCCGTTGTGGCCGATCAGGCCGGTGATCTCGCCCGGCTGGACCGTCAGGTCGAAGCCGTCGAGCGCATGGCAGGCGCCGTACCGCTTCACCAGCCCCTGGGCCACCAGCATCCCGGCCCCGCTCTGCTCCCCGCCCACCCGGGCCGGCGCCCCCGCCACGCCGGCCGTCTCGCTCCCGAACTCCGCCGTATCCCGCATGGCCACCACCGCCTCCGAAAGTTGTGATCTACGCTGTATAGATCTACAGTGTAGACACGATGGAGAGCAGAAGGCAAGAGATCCTGGACGCGGCGCTGGCCATCGCCGACGAAAAGGGCCTGGAGGCGGTGTCCATGCGCGCCGTCGCCGAGCGGGCCGGGGTGACAGCGATGGCGCTTTACCCGCACGTGGCGAGCAAGGCCGACCTGCTGGACAGCATGGTGGGCAGGCTGCTCACCGAGCTGGTCCCGCACGCGGAGCCCGGGCAGGACTGGCGGCAGCGGCTGCGCAGCCTGGCGCGGGCCGGGCGCAAGCTCGCGCACCAGCACCCGTGGGGAGCGACGCTGCTGTTCTCCCGCCCCTCGGTCACCCCGGATGCCGCCGGCGTCGTCGACCTCTTCTACACGTTGCTGCTGGACGCCGGCGTCCCGCCCGCCCAGGTGCCCCGGCTGGAGCGGCTGGTGAGCACCCTCATCCTGGGATTCGCCGCCTCGGAGGTGGGCGGCCGGTTCGGCCCCGGGGACCTCGACCCCCGCGAGCGCCGCGGGATGCTGCGCGGCCAGCCGCTGCCCGGCCACAAGGCCCTGGTCCGCTGGCTCGAGGCTCCCGTCAACTGGGACGCCGAGTTCGAGGCCGACGTCGATGACCTGGTGCGGCTCATCGAAGCCGCCGCCGGGCGGTAGGCCGCGCCCCGTCAGGCGGTGAAGTGCTCCGCGAGGAGCGCCGCGCCGACCGCGACCATCGCGGCGCCGGAGAACCGGGTGACCGCGCGGGCGGCGGCGGGCCGGGCCCGCAGGATCCTGCGTGCGGCCAATCCGAGAACCAGGTAGAAGAGCGCGCAGGTGAGCACGAAGACCGCGCCCAGCAAGCCGAGCTGGGCGGGCAGCGGCCAGCCCCACCGCGGGTTGGCGAACTGCGGCAGCAGCGCGAGGAAAAGCAGCAGGCCCTTGGGGTTGAGGGCACTGACGCCCATGCCCTTCACCAGCACGTCCCGGCTGCTGCCGGCCGGGGAGCAGGCCGGAGCTGCGGCCGGCGGGCCCGGAGCTGCGGCCGGCGGGCCCGGCGCTCGGCTGCTGGCGAACGTCCTCGCCCCGTGCCATATCAGGTAGCAGCCGCCGGCGACGGTGAGCCCGGTGAGCACCGCCGGGGACCGGGCGATGAGGACCCCGGCACCGGCGGCGACGACGATCGTGATTCCGGTGTACCCGAGCGCGAGCCCGCCGACGGCCGGGACGACCGAACGGGCACGAAGGCCCGAGCCGAGAACGAAGGCCCAGTCCGGGCCCGGGACGGCGATCAGCAGCAGGGCAACCACCCAGAAGGCGGCTACGGAGCTGGCGGCCATGGACGTTTCTCCCTCAGCGGCTGTTCTCGGGAGGAAACTATCTCCATATCGGCCGAAATTGTTCCTAAGTTCTTCGCCTGATCGGCCAGATTATGGAATGCTCTTCTGCATGGATGCCCTGGACCGCAAAATCCTTGCCGCGCTGCAGGCGGATGGGCGGCTGACCGTCACCGAGCTGGCGGCGCAGGTGGGCCTCAGCATCTCCCCGTGCCACCGGCGGCTGCGCGCGCTGGAGCGCAGCGGCGCCATCCGCGGCTACCGCGCCGTCGTGGACCCCGAGGCCGTCGGCCTCGGGTTCGAGGCTCTGGTGCTCATCACCATGCGCCAGGAGGACCGGGACACGCTGATGAGCTTCGAGGAGGGCCTGGCCAGCATCCCGAACGTCGTGCAGGCCGAGCGGCTCTTCGGCGACCCCGACTACCTGCTGCGCGTCGTCACCGCCGACCTCGAGTCCTACCAGCGCCTGCAGGACGACCGGCTGACCGCGCTGCCCGGCCTGCTGCGCATGACGTCAACGCTCGTCATGAAGCGGATCGTGCACGACCGGCCGCTGCCCGCCTAGGACGCCGAACGCAGCGGGCGCAGCGCCGCCTCGGTGCGGGCGAGCTCGTCGAGCATCGCGCCCGCAGCCTGCTCCATCACCTCGTTCGGCTGGAGCGCGCCATCGGAGTCGATGAACTGGGTGTAGAAGGGGATGTTGACGCTCTCGGCCACCGGCAGCATCCGCAGCGCGGTCACCACCTGCTTGAGCTGCTGCACCGCGCGGGTGCCCGCGGCCACGCCGCCGTAGGAGACGAAGCCGACCGGCTTGTAGCCCCACTCCTGGTGCAGGTAGTCGATCGCGTTCTTGATCGACGCGGGATAGCCGTAGTTGTACTCGGGGGTGACGATCACGAACGCGTCCGCCGCCTCAACGATCGCGCTCCACTCCTTCGTGTGCTGCTTGGTGTACCGCCGCAGCCGCGGGTGGTTCGGCTCGTCGAGCAGCGGCAGGTGCAGCTCGGCCAGGTCGACGACGTTCACGTCGAACCCGCCGTGGTCCTTGGCCCGCGCCGCGAACCACTGTGAGATCGGCAGGCCGGCACGTCCAGGCCGGGTCGAGGCCACGATGATGGTCAGGTTCGGCATCGGTTTTTACCTTTGCGGTCGGATCGGGACTTAGTTGAACACTCAATCTTGTAACCCGCAGGCGCCCGGATTCCTTCCCGGGTGCTTCCCCCCGGCTGGCGGCGTGCTACACGCCCTGCTGGGCCGCCGGGTCCGGCTCGCCGGACCCGGCGGCCAGGGCGGAGCCTGCCGTTGCCATCCGCCTGGGGATGATCACGGCGATGACCGCGATCGTCACCACGCTGGCCACGACCAGGCCCGCGTAGACGTTATGCGTGGCCGCCGAGATGGCATCCCGCAGGTAGGCTCCGGCGGCCCCGGGGATGGTCGTCCTGCCGATCGTGGCGCTGACCGCGCTCACGCTGTGCGGCAGGCCGGCCCTGAGGCTGCCGGGCGCGGCCCGGAGCTTCGCGTTCAGGGTGGCATTGAAGATCGCGCCGAAGATAGCCGCGCCGAGGCTCTGCCCGAGGTACCGGCAGAACATGACCGAGCCGGTTACCACGCCGCGCTGGCTCCAGCCGACCGTGGACTGCGGGCCCACGACCGTGCAGACCGACAGCAGCCCGAGGCCGCCGCCGAGCACGAACGTGTCGACGGCCGGCTGCCACACCGGCGACACCACGGGGAAGGCCAGGAAGACCGCGACCGTGACCAGGCAGATCCCGGCCCCGATCAGCGCGGTGTCGCGGAACCCGAGGCGCAGGAACAGCTTGGCGGACTGCGAGGTGGCGAGCGGCCAGCCGAAGCTCATCGTGGCCAGGACCGCGCCGGCGGCAACCGCGCCCAGCCCCAGCACCAGCTGCCCGTAGGTGGGCAGGAACGTGGTCGGGCCGATGACCAGCAGCCCCAGGCCGAGGGCGGTCAGCGCCGACCCGCTGAGCGCCCGGCGCCGCCACAGCCACGGCGGCAGGATCGGCTCGGCGGCGCGGCGCTCGGCGTACACCGCCGCCGCGGCGGCCGCGGCGGCCACCGCGAACACCGCGATGCTCGGCGGTGACAGCCAGGCCCACGCCGTGCCGCCCTGCAGCAGGCCGAACACCAGCGCGCCCGCGGCGACCAGGACGGCCACCGCCCCCGCGGCGTCGATCCGGTGCCGCGTCCTGGTCACCTGCTCGTGCAGGTAACGCGCGATCATCGCGATCGCGACGGCGCCCAGCGGCAGGTTGATCAGGAAGATCCACCGCCACGACGCGTACTGCGCGAGCGACCCGCCGAGCGTCGGCCCGAACACCGCGGAGATGCCCCACACGCTGGACAGCCAGCCCTGAACCCGGCCCCGGTCCTTCAGCTCGTACAGGTCGCCGGCGAGCGTGTTGACCGTGGCCATGATCGAGCCCGCGCCGAGCCCCTGCAGCATCCGGAAGCCGATCAGGCTCACCATGTCCCACGACGACGCGCACAGCGCGGAGCCGGTCAGGAAGATGACTGTCCCGGCGATCAGGATTGGCTTGCGGCCCCACTGGTCGGCGAGCTTGCCGTAGATGGGGATCGACACCGTCTGGGTCAGCAGGTAGCCGGAAAAGACCCAGCTGAACAGCGTGAAGCCGCCGAGATCGCGGACTACCTGCGGGACCGCCGTGGCCACGATCGTGTTGTCCATCGCCGACAGCGCCATGGTGACCATCAGCGCGATCAGGACCGGGCGGCGGTGGGCGTCGCGGCGGACACCCGGCACCCCGGGGGCGGGGGCGCGTGCTTTCATGTTCGGATTAGCATACCGCCCGTCTCGTTTTCCGGCCGCGCGGCCGTAACGGGGTGATGCCGGGGGGTCAGCGCAGCGGGCCGCCCGCGCTGCCGGCCTGCTCGAGCACCTCGACCGGGTCGCCGACCCGGATCGCGGCGCCGGCGGGCGGCCGCCACTCCGGGATCAGGTTGACGCCGAACCAGACGTTGCCGTCCCAGCGCCTGAACCTGGCCAGCGTGGCCACCGGCTCCTTCCCCTTGGCCCCGGTGTCCGGGTCGATGGTGGTCATCACGCAGCGGTCGCATCCCTTGACGTTGCGGAACACGACGTCCCCGATGCGCAGCAGCCGCCAGCCGTCCTCGGCCCACGGAGCCGAGCCGGCGACCACCACGTTCGGCCGGAACCGGCGCATCGGCAGCGGGCCCTCGTCCGCGAGCGGGCCGCCCGCGATCGCCTCGTTCAGCTTGCCGAGCGAGCTCTCGGCCGTGAGCAGCAGCGGGTACCCGTCGGCGAACGAGACCCGGTCGCCGTCCCGGCTGTAGGCCGGGTCCGGCCGCCGCCGCGTCGGGTCATCCAGGTAGACGAGCCGCACCCGCTCCCCGGCCACCTCGCTGAGCCACGCGTCGGCCGCCGGGTCGGCGGGCGCGGCGAGCAGCTTGCTCGCCCACACCGTGACCGGGATCAGCTCGTCGCCGCCCGGGACCGGCACGGTAAGGTCCGGCATGGCGGGCCCGGTCAGCCCGATGGCGCCGTCGCCGTCGAAGATGGGCGTGACCAGCAGCAGCCGCGGGCGCTCGCGCGCGGTCACCACCTCTCCGCCGGCGTCCACGATCATCCACCGCCGATCGCCGGCCAGGCCCCACGGCTCGACCGTCGCCGCGGCCAGCGGCTCGCCGCGGCACGACTTGACGGGGTATCGGTACAGACCGGTCACCGTGGGCGGCATGCACAAAGCCTATGCGCCGGCCGGCACGCCACGCTTCGCCGCCGCTGGTAACGCGGGGCCGCCCGCCGTCGGCAACACGGGGTCGGCCAGCGCTGCTAACAGGGTCTTGTCGGCGACCGCCAGGGCCCGGTCCAGGGCGACCAGGATCGTGTCCAGCTCGCCGTCGCTGACGATCAGCGGCGGGGCGATGAACAGCGACGCCTCCTCGCCGTTCGCGGCGATCAGCACGCCGGCGTCGAGCGCTGCCGCCAGGATGCGGTCGGCCGGGGTGGGCTCGCCGGTGTCGGCGTGCCATTCCCGCCAGCTGCCTCCGCGCAGCTCGACGGTCCAGTGCAGGCCGAGCCCGGCCACCCGCCGCACGCAGGGGTGGGCGGCGGCGATCTCGGCCAGCCGCCGCCGCAGCACGGCGTCGAGCACGTCGGCCCGCTCCACCAGGCCCTGGCGCGCGATGCAGCGGACGGTGGTGCTGATCGCCGCGACGGTCAGCGGGTGGCCCCGGAAGGTGCTGAACGACTGCCAGCGCTGGTCGCGCAGCATGTCGGCGATCCGCTGCGAGAGGACCACCGCGGCGGCCGGCGTGACGCCCCCGGCCAGGCCCTTGCCCAGGGTGACGATGTCGGGGCGGGACTGGCCGCGCTGCAGCGTCAGCCACCGGCCCTGGCGGCCGAGGCCGGTCGCCGCCTCGTCGGCGATCCACAGCGCACCAGCCTCGCGGGCCACCCGGGCAAGCTGGTCCTGGTAGGCCGGCGCCGGCTGGACGCCGCCCTGGCTGTAGTCGATGATCACGGCCGCCACGTCGGCGAGCGTGGCCGCCAGGTCGGCGGGCAGGCAGTGGCACCCGCCGTCCGGCGCGCACCGGGCGTGCACCCCGCAGCTGGGCGGCGGGATCTGTCGCACGTCGGCGAGTTTCGGCACCGGGCGGTAGCCGCCGTGGGCCGAGGAGAGCCCGCCGTGCCACTGCGGCTGCACTGTCACCTCGCGGGACAGGCCGACCGTGCCGAGGTAGGCGCGCTCCCTGGTGACCAGCGGGGCGCGCCCGGTCAGCACCTGGGCCAGGCTGAGCGCCAGGTCGTTGGCCTCGCTGACGCTGGTGCAGAAGCGCACGGCACCGACCCAGTCCTCCTCGCCGCTGAACACGTGCTCGAGTAGGTCGTCGGCTGCCTGCTGGCGGCCGCGCCAGCCCCATCCCTCGTTGAGCGCCGGGCTGCCCGACGCGCCGCGGACCACCGCGACAAGATCGGGATGGCAGTGGCCGAGCGGCGCTGCCGTGTTGCTCGCGTCGATCACGCGCCTGCCGTCGGCCAGCCGGAACCAGACGCCAGCAGCGCTGGCGACCTCGATCCCGCCCAGCCCGAGACCCGTCGACAGCACCGGGAGAGGCATCCATGTCTCCTGCCAGTCGAGATGGCCCCCACGAGGAGGACGGGCAGCCGGCGTACCCGGGGGAAACCGCGCGGTCTCGCACGTTCCCGCGGGGCCGCGACCGGCCCCACCGCAGCGGCGACGAGGCGGGATCGCGCGCGGCAGATCCTTCGCGGCCGCGGCGCCTGCAGGCGCCGCGGCCGATCCAGGGGTTCTCATGCAAAGATAACGTGGTCAATACCGGGCCGCATCAGCGAACCGGAAGGCCCCACGTCACCACGGTCCCGCCCCAGACGAGGCCTGCGCCGAACGCCGCGAGCAGCACCCGGTCACCGTCGCGCAGCCGCCCTGCGCGCCGCGCCACGACCGCGCCGGCACCTCGCCGGACGGCCAGAGATCGGCCGCGGGTTTTGGGTTTCGGGGGGCACGCGGGGGTGTCCCCCGCGGGTTGTGCGACCATGCTGGAACGTGGCTGGCAACGAAGACGAGGTGCGCCGCAGCCAGGAGCACTGGCTGCGGGTCCGCGGCTATCTCAACGCCCGCAGGCACGAGCTGGCCGCCGCGGCGCAGCACCTGTACCCGCCGTCGTGGCGGCTGGCGGGCACGCCGCTGCTCGCCCGGCCCGAATGGCTGCCGGCGGCACCGGTGCCGCTCGACCAGGTCACGCTGTCGTGGCAGGCCGACCTGCCGCGCCCGGGCATCGACGCGCCGCTGGCGTCCCCGGCTGTGCTGCCGCTGAGCGCGGACGGCAGCCGGGTGGCCAGCTACGCGGCCGCGATGGCGGCGCTGAGCCGGCCCGGGCTGTTCGAGGACCGCGCCTGTTACCGGCTTCTTGACGCGCAGGCCACCCCGGAGCAGGCGAAGCTGGGATTCGGCCGCGGCCGCTACTTCCACGGGATCAACACCTGTGAGGCGGTCGCGCACGAGTACGCGGCGGCCACGCTGGCCGGGACCGGCGACGGCCAGCCGCCCGTGATGGCCGGCCTGCCGCTGCGGTCGCTGGTCGGCGACCCCACCGACCTGGCACGGCGCCCGGCGACGATGGCCATCTGCACGCTGGTGCTGCGCGCGGACCGCGGCGCCGGCCGGGCCGCGATGATCCTGCACTGGCGGGACCCGGCCCGGGTGGCCAGCGGCGGCGGCCTCTACCAGGTCGCGCCCGTCGGCGTGTTCCAGCCGTCGCACGACGCGGAGTGGAACGAGGCGAACGACTTCAGCCTGTGGCGCTGCTTTGTCCGGGAGCTGGCCGAGGAACTGCTCGGCGAGGGCGAGGACTACCACAGCGCCGCCGCGCCGATCGACTACGAGCGCTGGCCGCTGCACAGCGAGCTCGCCGCGGCCCGCCGGTCCGGCGCGCTCCGGCTGTACTGGCTGGGCCTGGGCACCGACCCGCTGACCCTGGCCACCGACATGCTGTCGGCCGCCGTGTTCGACGCCAGCCTGTTCGACGCCACATTCGGCGGCCTGGTGCGCGACAACGCCGAGGGCCACATCGTCACGCAGGACATGCCAGACGGCGCCGTCGGCGTCCCGTTCTCGGAAACAAACGTGGAGCGGTTCGCGGGCGAGGAGCCGATGCAGCCGGCCGGCGCCGCGCTGCTCCGCATCGCCTGGGCGCACCGGGAGACGCTGCTTTCCGGCTGAGCGGGACAATACCGGGATGGACCAGGCATCCGAGTTCGTCCCCGACCCGCCGCAGGGCCGCGTGTTCACCGCCGGGCGGGCGGTTCGCGGTCCCGACGTGACCCTCGACGGCCGCCTGCGCCTCGACGCTCTGGCCAGGTACCTGCAGGAGGCCGCCGAGGGCGACCTCGCCGAAGCGGGCTGGCGGGCGGAGTACGACTGGATCGTGCGCAAGTGCGCCGTGACCGTCGCCGCCTGGCCGCGGCTCGGCCAGCGGCTGGAGGTGCGGACGTTCTGCTCGGCGGTCGGGCCCCGGTGGGCCGAGCGCACCACCACCCTGGGATCGGCCGCCGGGGACCTGGTGCAGGCCACGGCGGTGTGGGCGGCGGTGGCCGCCGGCAGCGGCCGGCCGTGCCCGCTGGGCGCGGACTTCTACCGGGTGTACGGGCCGAGCGCCGCCGGGCGGAGCGTGTCTGTGCGGCTGTCGCACCCCCGGCCGGCCGAGCCGTCGGCCGGGGACCCGTGGCCGCTGCGGGCCACCGACTTCGACGCCTCCGGCCACGTCAACAACGCCATCTACTGGGCCGCCGTGGAGGACGCGGTGGCCGGGCTCGGCTGGCTCCCCGCCACGGCGGAGATCGAGTACCGCCGGCCCGCGCTGGCCGGCTGCAAGCCGAGGCTGCTGCAGCACCGGGAGCCCGGGCAGGCCAGGGTGTGGCTGCTGAACGGCAGCAGCCCGCTTGCTTCCGCCATGCTCGGCCGCTGACCCCGTGCCGGTGACCCCGGTTGCGGCTGCACCGCGCCCGCGTTATGTTAGTCACTAACATATTAGTGACTAACACAGAGGAGGCACGCGGTGCCGGCCAGACGATGGTGGATGCTGGGGGTGACGTGCCTGTCGGTGGTCGTCGTCAACCTGGACCTGACCATCCTGAACATCGCGCTGCCGGCCATCTCGGCGGCGCTGCATGCGGGCACGGGCGACCTGCAATGGCTCGTCGACGCCTACTCGCTCGTCTTCGCCGGGATCATGCTGCCCGCTGGGATGATCGGGGACCGCCTCGGCCGCAAGCGGGTGCTGCTGGCCGGGCTGGCGGTGTTCCTGGTGGCGTCGCTGTGGTGCGCGCTGTCGGCCTCGGCGGGAGAACTGATCGCCGCACGGGCGCTGATGGGGCTGGGCGCCGGGATCGTGTTCCCGCTGTCCCTGGCGGTCGTCTCGGCCGCATTCGGGGATGAAGAGCGCCCCAGGGCCATCGGCATCCTCACCGCGGCGATCGCGCTCGGCCTGCCGCTCGGGCCGGTGCTGGGCGGCCTGCTGCTGCAGCACTTCTCGTGGCACTCGGTGTTCTGGATCAACGTGCCCGCCGCCTGCGTGGCCCTGGCCGCCGGCGTCGTTTTGATGCCCGAGTCACGCAACCCCGATCCGCCGCCGCTGGACGCCCCCGGCGGACTGCTGGCAACCGCCGCCGTCATCTGCCTTGTCTGGGGATTCATCGACGGCCCCGAGCACGGCTGGACCAGCGCGCCAACCTGGGGGCTGCTGGCCGGATCGGCGGCGCTGCTCGCCGCCTTCGTGCTGCGCGAGCGCAGCGCCGCGCACCGGATCGTCGGCCCGGCACTGTTCGCCGACCGGCGGTTCTCCTGGGGCACGGCCGCCACCGTCGCCGTGTCGGTCGCGCTGTACGGGATCTTGTTCTTCTTCCCCCAGTACCTGCAGAGCGTGGCCGGCGACGACCCCATCAGCGCCGGGCTGCGGCTGCTCCCGATGATGGCCGGGCTGCTGGTCGCGGGCGGGGCAGCCGATCAGGTCGTGCGGGCGGCGGGCACCAGGCTCACCGTGGCCGCCGGGCTGGCGCTGCTAACGGGAGGGCTCGCCATGCTCAGCCAGGTCCGCCTGGCCACGGGTTACCCCTTCGTCGCGGTCGGCCTGGCGCTGTGCGGGCTCGGCACCGGGGCGTCCATCGCCGCCGCAATGAACGCCGTCATGGCCGCCGCAGGCGGCGACGAGGCCGGGACCGGCGCTTCGCTGAACAGCGCGCTGCGCAATGCCGGCGGGGCGATCGCGGTCGCCGTGCTGGGCAGCGTGCTGTCCACGGCCTACGCCGGCGATCTCCGGCCGGCCCTCGCCGCCCTGCCGGCCCGGGATGCCGCCACCGCCCGCGCCTCCATCACCCAGGCCGCGGCGATCGCCGACCGCCTGCCGGCAGGCGGCTCCATCCTGCGAGCCGCGGCGGGAACGGCGTTCCTGCACGGCCTCAGCCTCGTCATGCTCATCTGCGCCGCCGTCGCCGCCGCCGCCATCCTCACCAGCCTGCGCTACCTGCCCGGGCGGGGCGCCCCCGGCAGCGCACCCGCACCGCAGGCCCCCGCGGCCGCGGCCCCGGACGCCGGTACGCGACGATGACCCTTGTGACCGAAACCGAGCCGGACTGGCGGCAGCGCAAGAGGCACGCCACCCGCGACCGCATCCGCACCACGGCGCTGCGCCTGTTCCGCGAGCAGGGATACGACGCCACCACCGTCGAGCAGATCGCGGCCGCGGCCGGCGTCTCGCACATGACGTTCTTCCGCTACTTCCCCGCCAAGGAAGACGTGGTCCTGTCCGACAGCTACGATCCCCTGATCGCCAGCCTGATCGAGCAGACACCGGCCACCTGGCCGCTCATCGACCGGATCCGCACGGCGCTGCTGCGGGGACTCCGCCAGGTCTATGCCACCGACCGCGACACCCTGCTCGCCCAGAACCAGCTCATCGTCTCCACTCCTGTGCTCCGCGAACGCCTGTGGGCAGACCAGATCGCCACCCAGCAGCTGATCCTGGAAGCCCTCAGCACTGGCGGCCAGCACGGCCCGCAGCCCAGCTTCCAGACCAGGGTCATCGTCGCGGCCTGCCTGGCCGCCGCAACCACCGCCACCCTCACCTGGGTGGAGAACGGCGGGGACCCCGAACTGCCCGACCTGATCCAGCAGGCCTTCGACACCCTCGCCCACCCCGGGTGACGGCGCGCGGGGTGCCGCTACGGCTGCTGTCACTCGCTGGCCGGTGCCGGTGCGCCGAACTTTTGCACCACGTCCACCACGCCGTCGATGTCCCAGATTAGCCTGACGGCCACCGGGAACAGGTCATGCCGGTTGGCTGCGCTGGGCTGGCCTGTGAGGGTCACGACCCCGTCCTGCACGGTCACGGAGATGCTCTCCGGGTCCGCGAACAGGATATCGGCCAGCAGCTGACGAGCCTCGGCAGCGATCTGGGCATCAGGCCGGATGAATACCCTGAGCAGGTCACCTCGGCTGACGATGCCGAGCAGCTTGCCGTTGGCGTCGACAACGGGCAGCCGCTTGATGTGGTGATTGTGCATCAGCGAGGCCGCCCTGGCGACCGGCGCGTCCTGGTGGATCGTAATTGCCGGCGAAGTCATCAGCTCTTCGGCGACCAGCCGCGGATGCTCCTTTGCCTGGCCCCGGGACCAGGGAAAGTGGCCGACCCGGCCGGTCCTGGCCTTCCGGGCGTCCGGCTCCCGCACGGCCAGCAGGTCCTCCTCAGACACCACTCCGGCCACGTGCCGGCCCATGGTCAGAACTGGCACGGCGCTGATCTTGTGCTCGGTCAGCAGGCTGGCGATTTCTTTGTACGGGGTGATCCGGTCTACGGTAACCACCTGGGTGGTCATGACGTCACGGATCGTGCTGTGCCAGCGGCCGTGATGATGCACGGCACTCGGTGGCGTCTCCTCCTGCTTCTTGCCGTCGTCGGGCTGGTCGGTGGTGTCGGGCCGCTCAGCCAGGCGCTCCTCGATTGTGGCGCGCGCCCTCGCCACGTCGGCCGCGCTCGCCCTGCCGTGCACGGACTCGTAATAGGCGGCGCCGAGGTGGCGGAGCATGGCGTCCAGATGTGTGTCACGTGACATGCCCGTTCCCTCCTTCTGATCTTGCGTCCTGTCCGCAGCCCTGGAATTGGCCAGAAAAGCAATTTTAGTGTTTCGCCACACGGGCATGCTGATCACGGCTGAATGTCACCGGGGACAGGGACTTCGGTCATTGCCTGACCCGATGCGGTTCCCGGTGCCGTGGCGGCCAGACTGGGCGCAGCGCTGCGTGGAGGCGTGAGCCTGGCTGGCCAGACGTTTGGGCACCCTGGCCGGGACCTTGGCCTCTGCCGACTGTGACCAGCGACACCCTAAAAATGCGAGAAAGCACGGCGGCAGGAGAGGGGGCCCCGGTGCCGCAGGCACGTGACTTCCTTCACCGATTCCGGCCCGTTGGCGCTCCTGGCGCGGCGAGCAGGGCAGGGGTGCCCGCCGACCGGGCCGCCGAGCGGCTCATCGAACTTGAGCCAGTGCTTGCGCTGCTGACTGACACGCACGCGGAATGCGGCCGCATCGTCGCCGCCGCATTCCGCGACGCCGAACGGATCGCGGCCAGTTCTCGCCAGCAGGCGGCCGCGCTCGCGGCCGACGCGCAGGACCGGGCGCGGGCAGCACGGGAAGCCGCGCTGGAGCAGGTGCTCGCCGCAGCCCGCGCCGAGGCCAGCGGTGCGGTGAGCGCCGCGAAAGCGCGCGCCAGCCTTCGGCGGGCCGCGTTCTCCCCCAGCCAGGCCGGTCATCTGGCAGCCATGGCGGTGGCGCTGGTTCGCGCGGTGCCGAGCGGATCGCCGTGAGCGCCGGGTGGGTCGCGGGAAGCGTGCGGGCCAGGGCGCTCGCCCGGCGCCGGCTCGGTCCCGCTGGCGCGCGGCAGGTGGCCGGGTGCGGTTCGCTGCACGAGGCGCTCGGCGTCCTGGCGGGCAGCGCCTACGCGAGCGCGTGCCATCAGGGCCAGGGCCTGGCGGCTGTCCAGCACGCGGTCGCCGCGACGGTGCTGTGGAACCTGCGGGTGCTTGCCGGGTGGCTGCCCAGCGGCGGGCTGGCGGTGATGCGGCCGCTAGCGGGGTGGTTCGAGATTGCCAACATCGACGAGCTGATCGAGGAACTGGAGGGCCGGCCGGCCGGCCAGCGGTTCGAGCTCGGCGCGCTGGCCACCGCGTGGCCACGGCTGAGGGGGTCGGCCAGCCTGGGCGAGCTGCGGGAAAGCCTGGCCGCCTCCTCGGCGTGGCAGGACCCCGGAGGCGACTCCGGGCTCGAGATACGCGTCGGGGTGCGTGCCCGCTGGGCGCAGCGGGTCGCCGCGCTCGGCCGCCCGG
>JASHPR010000006.1 GCA_030038015.1 Streptosporangiaceae bacterium | reverse complement strand
CTGCTCGCCGCGGCCGGGCTCGCCTTTGAGCTGGGCCAGCGCGACCTGATCACGCCGATGCTGCGCGAGGTGGAACAGCTCGATCCCGATCCGGTCGAGCGAGCCCGCGCTACCTGGATTGAAGAAGTCCTCCACGCGAGGCCGCTGGGCGACGGGCCGCGTGCCGCATCACTGATCGCTGCCGCCGAGCATGCGGGCCAGGCAGGCGATCGCGATCTGCAGCTCGACATGGCCTGGCTTATCGCTTCGCGGGCCTGGATGGTGGATCCGGCACCTATGGCACGCAGGGTTCTTATCGAGGCGGCCGATCGCCTGGGCGACCCGGAATCGGCAGACCTGCGGATCCTTGCGATCCAGGCCTATGCCGACCCGTTCGGGAAGGCACCAGCAATAGTCCAGCGCCTCCGGCAGGCCGCGGCAGAAGTTCACCGCGACACGGACGCCGCCCGTTACCTGGGGCCGGCAGCTGTGGCCGTGGGGGCATTCGATATCGCGGCGACGTTCTTGGGCGAGGCGGTCGAGGGCCTGCGAACGCAAGGACGGCTCGGGCATCTGCCGCGCATGCTCACGCTGCAGGGACATATGGCAGCGCATGTCGCCGACTGGGCGTGGCGATTCCCGCGGCAGAAGAGGCCAGGAGCCTGGCGACGGAGCTCGGCGAGCCGCAATGGGTCGCAGCAGCCGACACTGTCGACTCGGTCATCGCCGGGATCCGCGGCGACCAGGACGCGGCCGGGCGAGCCGCGGCGCGGGCCGCGCGCATCGCGGTGCCGACCGGGGCGAACCTCACCGTCGCGTTCGCGCAATCCGGCCTGATCCTCGCCGCGCTCGGAACGGGCAGGCACTGCGAGGCTTACGAAGCCGCCGAGCGCCTCTTCGATCCGGCGAGCCCGGCACACCACCCGGTTATCGCGTGCTGGCTCATCGGCGATCTCGCCGAAGCGGCGCTGCACGCCGGCCGGATCAGCGAAGCACGAGCGCGCGTGACACAGGTCGAAGCTGCAGCCGGCGACATTCCGGGAACCTGCATCGCAGTGGGGCTGCGGCACGCGCGCGCGCTACTCGCCCAGGACCCTCAGGAAGCCGCTGCCCGCTTCGACGAGGCATTTGGCGCCGACCTCACTCACTGGCCGCTTCAGCGTGCCCGGCTATTGCTCGCATACGGCCAGTGGCTACGGCGCCAGCGCCGGATCGCCGAATCGCGCGCGCCGCTGCGGGACGCCCGGGACGCCTTCGACGCCATGGGCTGCGCAGCCTGGGGCGACCAAGCCCGCCGAGAGCTCCGGGCATCCGGGGAGTCCAGCCGCCGACGCGACCCCTCCGCCAGCGACCAGCTGACCGCCCAGGAGCTTCAGATCGCCCAGCTCGCCGCCCAGGGGCTCTCGAACCGAGACATCGCACAACGGCTGTATCTGTCTCACCGGACGATTGGCACACACCTGTACCGCATCTTCCCCAAGCTCGGGATCACCGGCCGCGGTGAGCTCCGCTCGGCCCTCTCGTCCAGCACAGCATTGGGCAAACGCTAAGGAAGCAACGCTGGCGTCCAAATAAGATCCGGTTGTTATGCATGTGTCGACCATGCCAGACGAAGTCGTATCAAGCCGACCGTAATCGACGATCTGTTCAATAATCTATGCCTATGGCGATCAGGTGCGCCTACTGCGAGTACGCGGGTAGCCGGGCGCACGCGCCGAGGATGCCCACGCCGCGCAGTTCGTAACTTTAGGTCCAGCCGCTTTCGTTCCTCCAGCGCTTCCAGCGAAGGGCCAATCGTGTCGTCTGGATAAGTCACGATCGTTTCTATCTCTCCAACCGGTGATTGGCGATCCGGCAGGGGCTGGCGAGCGTCGGCAAGTGCGTACTCCAAGAACCGATCCAGACCGTCAGGGGTCAGACGAAGATATGGATAGAGCGGCATCCAGATCTTGTGCTGACTTCTCTCCTCGTCGTTGAGGCGTGAGATGCGCTCGTGGACTGCCGCGAGATAGTTGCGAAATACTGACCCGTCGTTGTAGATTGCCAAAGTATAGCTCGTCATCATCTGGGTCTTGGATGATGACATATGTGGGCCTCGCGTTATGCCATATGGTCTTCAGCCGGGCATCTACATCCACGATGTGGTGTCCCTCGTATCCACGAGGAGGCTCTACTTCTTTCCATAGCTTCCAATCTGCACTGCGGAGACTAGCCATTCCCCGATACTTGCTATAGAACTCGTCAATGTGAGTTGCGCGCTTATACGTCTTGCCGCCCTTGACCTGAGCCTCCGCGCGAGAACGGATGATCGGCGTGCCTCGTCTCGGGTTGCACCAATGCGCGGGAAGCGGTACAGCGCAGGCATCGGTGACCAGGTACCACCCCGCCGAACTGGGCTCGCCCGGCAGCATCGGGGGTCGGTGGGGCGGTCACCGGCGGTGTTGCGGTAGCTGGTTCCACCGGCTGGGATCCGGCGCGGGGGCGGCAGCGGACATATGATGTCTGCGCTGCTCGGTGAAGAGGCCGGTGGCTTTCTGGCCGGTGCGGTTAGCGTCAAACCTCGACAAGAAGCGTTGGGCTGGTGGCCACGCAGACTTTCTTGTTCCCCGGCATCGATGGTTCCGCCGCGCTGTCGCGGCGGCTGGGGGACGCATACGCGGGGGGGCTGGCCGGTCCTCACCAGCTGGTCCGGGTCGGGCTGGCCGCGCTGGGCAGTGAGGAAGTCGTCAGCCAGGGCGATGAGGTCTTGGCGGTGTTCGCCTCGCCGCGGGCTTGCGCGGACGTGGCGATCCAGATGCAGCGGGCGCTGGTGGTGCAGGCGTGGCCGGGAACCCGACGCTGCTGACCAACCTGCCGGCGCAGGTGTCGAGCTTTATCGGCCGCGAGACGGAGCTGGCCGAGGCGCGCCGCCTGGTGGGCGCCTCGCGGCTGGTCACGCTGACCGGTACGGGCGGGGCGGGTAAGACGCGGCTCGCGCTGCAGGTGGCAGCGGGGCTGGCCGGTGGCGTCGGAGACGGGGTGTGGCTGGCCGATCTGGCCCCGCTGGGCGACCCGGATCTGGTGGCGGTGACGGTGGCTGATGTGCTGGGCGTCCGCGTCGAGCCGGGCCGGCCGGTACTGGACGCGGTGGTGGAGGCGGTTAGCGGGCGGAGCCTGCTGGTGCTGCTGGACAACTGCGAGCACGTCATCGATGCGTGCGCCAAGGTGGCCGACGCGCTGCTGCGGGGCTGCCTGAACCTGGTGCTGCTGGCGACCAGCCGCGAGCCGCTGGGCATCGACGGGGAGTGGGTGTACCGGGTGCCGTCGCTGCGCACCCCGGCGGACGGCGACGACGTGGGGGCGATCCGGGCCACCGAGGCGGTGCGGCTGCTGGAAGACCGGGCCACGGCGCAGGGGGTGGCGTCGGCCTGGGATGAGGCGACCATAGAGGTCGCCGGGCGGATCTGCCGACGGCTGGATGGCATCCCGCTGGCCCTCGAGCTCGCCGCGGCGCGGCTGCGGGTGATGCCGGCGGCCGAGCTGGAAGCCCGGCTAGATGAGCGGTTCGCGCTGCTGACCGGCGGGTCACGAGCGGGCCTGCCGCGGCAGCAGACGCTGCGGGCGATGGTGGACTGGTCCTGGGAGCTGCTGATCGGCCCGGAGCGGACGGTGCTGGCCCGGCTGTCGGTGTTCGCCGGGGGATTCGGCCTGGCCGCGGCCGAGGCGGTCGCGGCAGCCCCGGACGTGCCTGTCAGGGAGGTCCTCCGGCTCTTGGGCGCGCTGGTGGACAAGAGCCTGGTCCAGTTCGGTGACACCGGTGCCGGCCCGGGCCGGTACCGGCTGCTGGAAACCGTCCGGCAGTACGCCGCCGGGCGGCTGGAGGCGCAGGGCCCGGCGGAAGCCGGGGCCAGCCGGATGGCCCACCGCGATTACTACGTGGCACTGGCAGAGGCCGCCGCCCCGCACCTGATGGCGGCCGACCAGGGCGCCTGGCTGGACCGGCTCGACGCCGAGCTGGGCAACCTGCGCGCCGCGATCGCCTACAGCCAGGCCCAGCCCGACCCCGAGCCGGGCCTGCGGCTGGCCGCCTCGCTGCGGGTGTTCTGGCTGGCCCGGGGGCACGCCGCCGAAGCCGCCGCCGCGCTCCAGGCGCTGCTGAACGCGCCCACCGCCCAGCGGGCGACGCTGACCCGCGCCCGGGCGCTGGCCGCAGCGGCCAATCTCGTCGAGCGGGCGGGCAGCTACGCGATCGCCGAGGACTACTGCCAGGAGGCGCTGCCCATTGCCCGTGCCGCCGGAGACGACTACCTGGTCGCCGAACTGCTGCACCAGCGAGCCTGGATCCTGCTGCACCAGGGGCAGCCCGGCGCCGCGTTGCCGCTCATCGAGTCGGGCCTGGACCTGGCTCGCCGCCTCGAAGAGCCCCACCTTACCGCCCTTCTGCTTACCGGCCGGTCGCATGCCCTGGACCTCGGAGGCGACCAGGCGGGTGCGGCCCGCGATGCCCTCCAGTCCCTGCAGCTCTACCGCCAGACCGGTGACCAGCGTGCGGTGGGCGTGTTGCTCGGCCACCTCGGCAACGTCGAGCTGGCGATGGGCGACCTGGACGCCGCCCGCCGCCACCTGGCCGAGTCACTTGACATCTCCCGCACGCTCAACGACCGCTACGGGATCGTCAACGGGACTTTCAACCTTGGCCTGGCCGACTACCTCGGCGGCTCGCCGGGCAACGCCGAGGCCTTGTTCGCGGAAACACTCGACCTGGCCAGCCGCATGGGGATGAGAGCACCCGGCGCCTACGCGCTGATCGGCCTGGCGATGGCCGGCCACGGCGGGGCCGACCCTGGCTGGTCCGCCCGGCTGCACGGCGCGGCCGACCAGGCCCTCGCCGACCTGGGCCACGCCCTCGAGCCGCTGGAAGCCCGGCTGGCCGACGCCGACCGCCAGCGCCTGCGCGCCGCGATGGGCGCCGAGGCGTTCGAAGCCGAATACACCGCAGGCCGCACCCTCGACCCGGCGCAGGTGCTGGCCGCGCTCCGACCCACGGACGCGGCGGCCGGGCAGGCGCGGGTAGCCATATCGGGTGAGGCCGCGTCGGTGCTGACGCCTCGCGAACTCGACGTGCTCAAGCTCGTCGCGCTGGGGTTGAGCAACCCCGACATCGCCCAGCGGCTCGTGCTGAGCGAGCACACCATTCACCGGCACCTGGCCAACATCCTGCGCAAGCTCAACCTCTCCTCGCGCGCGGCGGCCGCGGCCTGGGGCGTCCGCGCCGGGCTGGTCTGAGCCTGGCCCGATCGGGCCATCTGTCGCGGCCGCATCAGGTTGGCCCTAACGGGCGAAGCGACAGCATGCCGACCGGTCGCATCCTCGGAACCATTGGCCGCCTGACCACGCCGGGGAGACCGCGATGCACCCCACTATCTCCTGCCACCTAGCGCAGGCCTGCATAGCCGACCTGCGCCACGACGCGCGGCGTGCCGCCTGGGCCCGCGCCGGACGCCGGACGCGGCCAGAACACCCCGAGCACTCCGGGGCCCAAGTTGCACGGCTTGCCGCGGGGTTCTGCCTTTGCTGGGGACCCGCAGCACCTGACGCGCACCCGCCCACACCGGCAGCGCCCGGCGCCGGGTCTGCATCTGGACGAAAGGAATACCCATGCCAGCCGCTGTTCGCGCTGCCGCCCCTGAGCCGATGACCCCAGGGGCCAGCCCGCTGTCCCGGCCTGCCTTGCTGGCCAGCGTCCGGGCCCGTGCCGGGCTCCGGGCGGTGCGGCTCAGCCCGCCCCGGTTGCGGACCGCCGACGGCCACGATCGGGATGAGCGCAGTGCCAGCTGGGTTGAGCTGTTCTTCGACCTGGTGTTCGCCGGCGCGGTCGGCCAGCTGGCCGGCGCGCTGCAAGACCATCCTGCCCTGGGCGGGCTGGCCAGGTTCGCGATGCTGTTCACCCCGATCTGGTGGCTGTGGGTGATGTTCACCTTCTACGCCGACCGGCACGAGTCCGAAGACACCGCGCACCGCGCGGCGTTCCTGTCCGCGATGCTGCTGTGCGTCGCGCTGGCAGCCAGCGCACCGCGCGCGCTGTCCGGCGAAACCACGGGCTTCGTCATCGCCTTCAGCTGCCTGCGCGGGCTGCAGCTGGCCCTGTATGCCCGGGCGCGGCACTATCTGCCAGCTACAAGGGCCCTGTACGGCCGCTATCTGGCGTCGTTCGGCGGCGGCGGGATCTTGTGGCTGGCCTCGCTCGCGGTGGGCGGCCCGCTACGGTATGCGTTCTGGGCCGCCGCGCTGCTCGCCGACGCGGCCGGGGCCCTGGAGATGCTCGCGCCCGGCCGCTGGGTCCCGCTCAACCCCTCCCACCTGGCCGACCGGTTCCAGCTGTTCGTGCTGATCGTGCTCGGCGAGTCGGTCGCCCGGCTAATCAGCGCCGCCACCCTGCGGCCCTGGAGCCTCCCGCTCGCCGTTGTTCTCGCCGCCGCGCTGCTCACGCTCGCCGCGCTGTGGTGGGCGTGGCTGACCGTTGCAGACCGTCAAGCCCTCGACGGGCCCAGGCCCATCGCCCGCTTCACCGCGGCCAACCTGCCCATCGTGGCGGGCATCGCCGCGGCCAGCGCCGGGATGCACATCGCGATCCTGGCCGCCCACGGCGGCGGCACCATCGGCGACGGGCCCAGGGCGGCGCTCTACGGTGGTGTCAGCGTCTACCTGCTGGCCAGCGCCTCGCTCCCCTCCCGCAGCATGACCGCGCCGGTCCGGGCCTGGCGGACAGCAACCGCACTGGCCGCCCTCGGCCTTGTCTTCATGGGCGCCATCGTGGTGCCGGTCTTCCTGGTGCCCGCCCTCACAGCCGTCCTCGTCATGGGCCTGGCAGCCGAGGCCCGCCACCGCTCACCCCGCCCCGCTACGGGCGCGGCGCGGAAACCGAGGTCAATGCCAGGTACCCGCCGGGAATACACCGGCCTCGCCTGAGGGAGCAACCATGCCTGCCGTCCTGGCATGCCCGGCCGCACCGATGGTCACCCGCGCCAGTCCCGGCTGGGGCGACGCGGGCAGAACCCCTCGCCGGTGGTCGCCCTGTGGAAAAGCCCCGACCAGCAGACACGTGAGATCTCGCTTGAGCCCGGCGCACAAGGCATCCTGCTCTCCAGAGCATTCACTAGCAGGCTCACCATCCCGGCCCATGCTGGCAGCCGAGGAACTCACGATCCTGGCGTCATGGGCGCAGGCAGCGGCCGAAGCTCTGACGTTCGCGCCTCAACGTATCGGGGCGGTGGCTGCCGATGCCCGAGCAGGCGCCCCGTGGCGAGCCGAACTCGGGATTCGCCAACCCTCCACGCCGTTGCAACACAGCATCAGCGGCATGTTCCATGCTGTTTACCCGGGCGCCGAGTGGAGACCCTCCGCGCGGGTGTTCGACGCCGCCGCCGGCGCCGAGATCTCCTGCCTGGAACACGACGGCGCCGTGTCGGCAGCTGCGTTCAGCCTGGACGAACCGGGTGGCCACCAGCAGCGACGATGGCAGCGCGCGGGTCCGAATAGTCGACCATGATGAGCTGATCCAGCAGGCAGATAGCCGCCCGACGAAAGCTTACGCAGCAAGAATCGCGTCGCACAGGCTCCGCCGACCTCGAGCCCTGTTCGACCTAAACGTCGGCGAGCGCTAATAAGGATGATCTGCGCTTGTCCAGGGTCGATAACCTACTTGACTGCTAGGCATTCTTATTCGGCGATCTCGCAGTACGCCGGGCCTGAAATCGGATCACCCTCAGTGACTGGGCCTGGTCAGCGCTGAGCGCGCGAATAGCCGCTGTTCGGCTCGGGTGCCGATCGGACTGTCATCCGGATCGAGAGCGCTCGATATAGGTTGTTCGGTACCCTTCGATGTCCCTTGCCGCGGCTGGTCGGCTGCGTGCCAAGCCCGTCGAAGCTGGCCGTCTACAATTCGTCGACCCGGACGATGTCGAGGTTCCGGAAAGCGGGCCCTGAGACACATAGCGCCGACAGCTCCTCGGCGAACGCTGCCGTCTCGGGAAGGGCAGAGTTGGCCATTGCCTCCTCGTAGGAAGGGAACTCCACCACCTGCACGTAGGTGTCAGGGTGCTCGCGGTCCCTGGCGAGAACGCTTCGGTGTGCGCTGCGGCGCCCTCTTGTCGCGGTCATCCACTGGTCCATGAGCTCCTCGACCTCGGCAACCTTGGTGGTTGTCATCTCGATGACCTGTATGAACGCCATCAGGTCCCCCTTTCGGCCCGACCCCGGACCGGGTCGCACGGCGCAAGGAAGGCACCAGGGACAGACCTGACCCAGATCAAGGCGGCAAACCGTAAAACCTGGAGCCCGGGCCTCGTCAGCGCTTGGCGTAGTCGGCGAAGCCCTGCCAGTCGATCACCACGCACGGCTCGTCGCCGACGATCCACGCATCATGCCCGGGCGGGATCACGCAGAAGTCACCGGGGCCGAACTCCGTCTCCTGCCCGTCGTCCATGACCACCTTCATCCGGCCGGAGACGAAGTAACCCATGTGCGGTGCCTGACAGGTTTCCGTCTGCGCGATCGGCTTGACGTGCTCCGACCATCGCCAGCCCGGCTGGAACGTCGCCCGGCCGACCGGACCTGCCTCAACGTTGACGAGCTCGACTTTCCCCTTCCCGTCCTCGAACGGACGGGTCTCCTCCGGCGTGTCCAGGCTCATGCGGACCATCCCCGCCATCGCTGCCACCCCCCCGGGCAAGCTGTGCCTCATGGCTGCCTGTACCCACTGTAACGCCAAAGGACCTGGCCAGCCTGGCTGCCCCGCCGGCGAAGGTCTCTCCACGCCGCCATCTGCCCCCCCGATGGCCGGGATGACCGGGCCATCGGCCGGCTGTGACCTCCAGCGGATCGTCCACACTGGACCGGCCGGACGTCGGCCGCGGGCCACGTCGATCCATGGCATCACGCTGAGTGACGGCGAAGGTCAGGGAGAACGCTCGCCGACCCGCCGATCTGTATTGCCTCGGCTCTCGCGAAAGGGAAGCGCCGACCGCACAGAACTGGCGAATTAGGGCGTGGCTGAATGATGGTCGGATTGAGTCTGGACGATTGGGGCCGATACGTACCTAGACAGGGATCTAGGCTAGAACTTCCGCAAGTCAGAGCGTTTTGGTTGCCGGTGTAAGGCCGTCGGCTTCTCGCGAAGGGTCATTCGGAAACGCCAGAAGCCCGGAACAGGCAAGGCCCGGAGCTGACCCACTGCCGAATCCGGCTATATATATAGCCAAGGCGGCGCTGGCGCCCGGCCTCAGCCTCGGGAGGCCCGGCCTGGCGCGCGCCAGCCCACGCCTCATTGTGCGCTGATCAGCCAGGCTCACTTAGCCGCGTAACCGGTGCTGCACGGTGGCTTCGCCAACCTAGACCCGGCACCCACTCGCCAGGGGTCGGCGCCTGCGAGGAAGATGGGCAGGACCAGGAACGCAATGAAGTGCACCCATCGAACCCTCACTCGGGGGCGCTGGAGGCGAAGTGCTCGCCGTAGGGGGTGCCGGCGAAGTGCTCGCCTATCAGCCGGGACAAGAGCAGCAGTGTGTTCCGGGGCCGGTAGTTGGCCACGATGTGCTGCGCCTGCCCGGCGGCGTTGCGGGTGACCAGGACGACGTTGCCGATCTGCTCGCCGCGGACCCGGGCGGTGTAGTCCTCCAGGAAGCCGTTCGCGCCGTAAGGGCCGGCGAAGTTGAACTCCTGGTCGTCATAGAGGGTGCGGATGTAGGTCACGATTGAACGGACGGTCTCGGCGCCTTGCGCGACGCCGTTCATCGCGGAGCCCTCTATGGTGACGTCGTCGGCCAGGCTGTCCAGCCAGACCGGATGGTAGTCGGTGGCCGGGACGCGGACGCCGTCGAAGCGGGTGACATATGCCGGCGTGCGTCGCTCAGCGAGCGTGTTGTCCTTGATGGACATGAGCAGTTCCCTTCGTGAACCACAGCCGTGCCCCGCGCAGCGGCTGTGCTGGCAAATAGATCAGGCCCGGGCCGACGCGTCGTCTGAGGCCGCGAGCGGCCGGTGCGCGGCATCATGCGTCCCGGGGTGTGCGCCGCGACCGGTCAGCCCCGGTACGGGGCCAGGAACGCGGTCAGCGCGGCGAGCGTCTCCTGCGGAGTTTCCTCGGGGACCCAGTGGGCGCAGCCGGGGATGACCAGGGGCTGCACGTCGTCGGCGGCGAGCTTCATCGTGCCGGCGACCTGTTCGCCGAGGCTGTACTGGCCGCCGATGGCCAGGACGGGCAGGGTCAGCCGCCGTTCCTTGCGTTGCTGGTTTTGCGCGATGGTGGCATCCAGCGCGCGGTAGATCGCGAAGCTGGCGTGCAGCGCTTCGGGGTCGGCGGCGAGGGTGTCGACGTAGTGGCGGACGGCGTAGCCGGGCAGTTTCTTGGCGGCCTTGGTGGCGAACTGCCAGCCGAAGTAGATGTCTTCGCGCCCGGTGACGAGCTGGTCGTTGACCTCGGCGAGCCGGTTGAAGGCGAAGTGCCACAGCGCGTCGTTCAGGTGCGCGTTCGCGAACAGGGGCGGTGACGGGGATACGCCGGGGAGGGGGGTCTCGGCGACGGCCAGCCGGTCGACCCGGTCGGGATGGTCGGCGGCCAGGGCGTAGCCGATCCACATGCCGGTGTCGTGCCCGGCCAGGGCGAACCGCTGGTGGCCGAGCGCGTCCATCAGCGCGGCCAGGTCGCCGGCGAGGGTCCTGGTGTCGTACCCGTCGGCGGGCTTGCCGGACAGCCCGGTACCGCGCTGGTCGGGCGCGATGACGGCGAAGTCCCGGGCCAGCGCCGGCATCACCAGCCGCCAGGCGTACCAGGTCTGGGGCCAGCCGTGCACCAGCAGCAGCGGCGGGCCGTCGCCGCCGGTGACCACGTGCTGGCGAAGGTCCCCGGTGTCGATGTACCGGCTGGTGAACGTGCCGGTGAACCCTTCCGGCAGGTTCGGCGCCCCGGAGACCGAGCCGGGGCCTTCGGGGCTAGGCGGGCCGGTGGACGCTGAGCTCATGACGATCCTCCTTCACAGGGCTTGACGGACATTCGTGCGGGAAGCTGGAGTGGCCGCCGTCGGGCAGCTGACGATGCCACACGGCCAAAAGCGCCACATCCCTCCTGAAGGGTGGATTCCAGGCGAGCGCCAGTTCGACCATGAACGCAATCGGGCACATCAGCGTCGTGCCCGGCATGACAGGTGTCTAGTCCACAGGGCGGAGGAACGCAGTCATGACTGAGGCCACGCGGCAGACGAGCAGCGACAACACCGCTGTTCGCCCGTTTCAGGTCGGTATTCCCGAAGCGGAGCTCACCGAGCTGCGCAGGCTCGTCAACGCGGCCAGGTGGCCCGAGCGCGAGACGAGTTGAAGATCATCGAGCCGCTGACCAATCCACCGCGCACGGCGCGAGCGCATCAGACGCCTTCCACCTGGTGATCCCGTCGATGCCGGGCTACGGCTTTTCAGGCAAGCCGGCCGCTGCCGGCTGGGATCTCGCCCGCATCGCGCGTGCCTGGGTAGTGCTGATGAAGCGTCTCGGATACCCGCACTTCGTGTCGCAGGGCGGCGACTGGGGCGGGGCGGTCACGAACGTGATGGGCCAGCAAGCCCTCGCGGGGCTGCTCGGCATTCACGTCAACTTCCCGGCCGCGGTTCCGCCCGACGTCGCGAAGGCGCTCCAGTGCGGCGACCCGCCGCCATCCGGCCTGTCAGCCGACGAAACACGCGCGTACGAACAGCTGACCACCTTGTATACGAGGCGACGCGCCTACGCACTCATGATGGGGACGCGCCCGCAGACGCTGTACGGATTGGCGGACTCACCCGTCGGCCTAGCAGCCTGGCTCCTCGACCACGGTGACGGCTGGGGCCAGCCGGCGGCGCCCGTCACCTCGGCCGTGCTCGGGCACACCAGCCACGGACATCCCGCAGGCGACCTGACCCGAGACGATGTCCTCGACAACATCACGCTCTACAAGCTGACGAACACTGGGGTTTCTTCGGCTCGCCTCTACTGGGAAAATAACTGAGCTCTTATAACGACGCCAACGTCTCCGTCCCGGCTGCCGTGAGCGTGTTCCCAGGCGAGAACTACCGGGCCCCGCGGAGCTGGACAGAGCGGGCATATCACAACCTCATCTATTACAACAAGCCCGCCAAAGGCGGGCACTTTGCGGCCTGGGAACAGCCGCAGATCTTCTCCGAAGAGGTCCGCGCGGGCCTCAGACCACTACGCAAGTAGTGCGCGATGAAAGCGCGGGTTCGATACGTCGGGCTGAAGATGGCTGAGGCCTTTGTCGCCTGGGCTGAGGAAGCTCGCGCGCTGCTGCCCCCGCATGAGCACCGCGTCGACCCGCGCCGCCCTGACCCGAAGACGGCGCCCGCGCTGTTCCGTGCCGCGCCGCCCCGGCATCCCGGCCGCGGGTGATCGTTATGCCGGCGCAGCTCAGGCGCGTAGGCAGGGGTCGGTACGCCGACGTGTACGACCTGGGCGATGGCCGGGTGCTGCGGCGCTACCGAGACCCTGGCAGGTGCGCCGAACGCGAGGCCGAGGTCATGCGGTATGCGTGGTCGCACGGCGTACCCGTTCCCGAGGTCTTCGACGCGGCCGGCCCTGACATCGTGATGGAGCGTGCCGTCGGCCCGACGATGCTCCGCGATCTCACCCGCAGGCCCTGGTCGCTGGGCGCCCACGCGCGGCTGCTTGCCAGCCTGCACGACGCAGTCCATGCGGTGCCAGCGCTGCGCTGGCTACCGGCACCATTAGGCGACGGTGATGTGCTGCTGCACACCGACCTGCATCCCGCCAACGTCGTCCTCACCAGTGCCGGGCCCCGGCTTGTCGACTGGCAAGGCGCCGCGCGCGGGCCCGCACCAGCCGACGTCGCGCTCACCTGGGTGCTGGTCGCGACATCGCAGGTCCCAGGGAGGCCCGCCCAGCGCGCCGCGGGCCGGGCCGGTCAGGTGCTGTTCGCTCGGCGCTACCTCGCCGAAGCCAGGCCGCTGGCGCCGTCCTGGCTGTGGCTGGCTGCCGAGCATCGGCTGCGTGACCCATCGCTGCTGGATTGCGAGGCAGCGACACTGCGGCGGCTGCTTGGCAGTGGCCGACTAGCCCAACGCGAGCCAGCAGCGTGCGGACCACCCCGGTGACAGCCGCAGACCAGGGTCGCCGGCTGCTTGAGCCGCGGCACGTGCAAGTACTGTCACTGCTGGCAGCGGCCACGTTCTTCCAGGGCTACGAGCTCGAGGTGATCACCGTAGCGCTGCCGCAGGTACGACACACCTTCGGTCTTTCTCAGGGACAGGCCTCAGACTGGCTCGCCCTGCTGGCCATCGGCGCGCTGCCGGCTTTACTGCTGGCCAGGCGCGCCGATCGTGTTGGCCGCCGGCGCCTGCTGCTGGTGTCCATCACCGGCCTCACGGCCGCGAGCGCTGCGTCGGCGGCAGCACCGACGATCCTGTGCTTCGCGCCGTGCCAGCTGTGCGCCGGGGGATTCACTGCCCTCGAGGTGGCCCTCAGCTGGACGGTGGTCGCCGAGGAGCTGCCTCCTGGTGCCCGCGGGTATGGCTTCGGCGTGCTGGCCACGCTGAGCACGCTTGGCGCCGGGACCGCCGCGCTGACCTGGGCGCTCCTCCTCAGCCCGCACGATCTGTCGTGGCGCTGGCTGTACGCGGCGGCCACTCCGGTGCTGCTGCTGGCGGCCTTCATGCGCCGCCGGCTCCTGGAAAGCTCGCGGTTCGCATCAGCCGCAGCCGCCGGGAGGCTGGCGGCAAGCTGGCGGTCCTTGCTGCGCCCGCCGCATACCCGGCTCCTCATCATCATGTGCTCGGCCTCCGCGTTCGGCGGCCTGCTCACCCAGGCGGTCGCGTTCGTGATCGACTTCATGCAGACGCAACGGCACCTTTCCGCGTCCGAGGCCAACCTGATCGTGGTAGGTGCTGGCGCCCTGGCCCTCCCGGTCCTGGCCGGCGCCGGCAGCGTCAGCGACCGGCTCGGGCGCAAGCGGATCGGCTGCAGCTTCCTCGCCCTCAGCGTGGCCGGAACGTTGTGCTTCTTCTTCCTGGCCCGCAGCCCGGTCGGGTACTTCCTTGCGCTCGTGGTCACCTATGTCGGCCACTTCGGCGCGTGGCCGACGCTGTCGGGCTTCAGCACCGAGCTGTTCCCGACCTCGCACCGCGCGCTGGCCAGCTCCGCGTCCGGCATCGCGAGCGTCGCCGGGCAAAGCGGCAGCTTCCTGCTGGCGGGCCTGCTGATCGGGCTCACCGGCAGCCTGGCGCGCACGGTCGCCGCGCTGGCGGCTGGCCCGCTGATCGCCGTGGTCTTCATCGCAGCCGGCTTCCCCGAGACAGCCGGCCGGGACCTCGATCAGACCTCAGGAGAGCTCGCCACGACCCCGGCCGCAGGCAACGACCTCGGACAGGCGGCAACCGGAGCTGGGCCTTTAGGGGAACCGCGAGCGCTTCCTGCCTGGGCCCTGCGGACCTGGGGGCGGTGCGCCCCGCGGCATTAATCCGTCGATCTGGGTGCCGAACCGACTAGGCACGTGGGCAGACGAGTGGAGCGGGCTGCACAGAATGGGGTGTTCTGGGTGCGGTGGCTGACGCCAGACTGCGTGCGTGAGCGAAGATCTGGAAGAGCGCATTGCCGCCGCCTGCGATGAGCCATGGTGCGTATATGGTTCAGCGGGGTGGACGAGCTGGTGTAGTAACCGGCACGTGCCACGCGGCAGGAAGCCGGGAGAGCACTGGTACATCGCATTCGCAGGTAATGGCGAGGGCAAACGGCTGGCACCGTGGTGGACATTAAAACGCTCATCATCGCTACACGTCGGGCGGGCTCGGCGGTAGGCGGCAGCGCCGTGACTCACGGGCCAAGCGATGGCGACTGAGGTGGCCGGCTTCTTGCGCCAGACCAGTCTGCTGCGTTCGGCGCCAGCCGCCGACCTGGAGGCCATCGCTGCGGCATCCCGGTTGCGGACCTTCCGCCGCGGGCAGGTCGTGTTCACCGCAGGCGACCCGGGTGACACCCTGGTTGTGGTTTTCTCCGGCCGGGTCAAGGTCGTGGTCCGCTCTGCAGACGGCGGGGAGCTGACGCTGACGATCATCGGGCCGGGCGGCACGCTCGGCGAGCTTAGCGTTGCCGATGGCGGTCCCCGGTCCGCCGACGCCGAGACCTTGGAGGAATGCCGTCTGCTGTTCGTCCCGCGGGATACGGTCCGGGACCTCTGCGCGCGGGTGCCGTCGGTGGCGCTGGCCCTGACGGGGTCCATCGCGGCGGCCCTGCGGCGGCTCACCGAGGCGGCAGCGGACCTGGTGTTCCTGGACCTGCCGCGGCGTGTCGCGAAGGTGCTGCTCGCCCAGCCGCGGGGTGAGGACGGCATCATCCGGCTGAAGATGAACCAGGAGGAGCTCGCGCATCAGTCCGGAGGGACCCGGCAAAGCGTCAACGCCGCGCTGCGCGGTTTCGAAAGACGGGGATGGATCGAAGTCCAGAACCGGGCCGTGACAGTGAAGCAGCCGACGGCGCTCGGGCGATTCGCCGATCACTAACTTTAGGTGTCAGCAAGCTGACAGCAGCGGTGTTTCTGGATAACGAACGGCCGGGGCTGGCCTCGCTGTCGATCTTCACGAATGTGCATGCCACGGGATACCTGGCAGACCGGGGAATTCGCGGCGGACCGGTTGTCGGCATGACATCTGCCTAGCTCGGGCGTGACCATGACGCAGGCGGCACCACTCAGCCACGTCGCCTCCGCCAGCTGTCAGCAACCCGACGGCGCTCCTGTCAGTCAGGTGCCTGCTGCAGTTCGGCGCGCTACAAGGGACGACATCCCAGCATGAAGGGGAACTCCAATGAGCGCAATGTGAACTCCATGGCCCACCCGGCGTTCGGGGCCAAGGTCCTGACCCTGGGCTTCACCCGCCCTGGGAGATACGCGCCCGGCTCGGCGACCTGGAGGACGCATCGTCATCACGCCCACCGCCACCGCCGCGGCACAGGACGCAGGCCGCCAATACAAACTGTCGGGGCGTCATCGCTCGCCATCCAAGCGCTCCGGTCCCTGGCGACAGCAACCGCCAGCTGATCATTCTTCATGACAAGCCGAGCGACGCCACATGTCACGTGTCAGGCATCGGTGAGCTTGTGCGTGTAGTAGAGCCTGGCCGAGGCGAGGAAGTCGCCCAGGATGTGCCGGCTAATGCCGACGCTGATGGCGGCACCGGCGAGGGGAGCCAGGCCGACCATGGCCTTGGCGCCGATCGCGGCCGAGATCTTAGCCGAGACCTTGACCATGATCTTGCGGAGGATCGGCTGGAGCAGATGGCTTGCCGGTCCGGCCATGGCGCCGGCGGCTGTTCCGGCGGCCGGTCCGCCGACTTCGCTTGCGGCGACCTTGACTCCCAGCTTAAAGCCCAGAGCCAAGACCTTGGTCCCGAACGCCGGGTAGGGAATCGAGTCCACCAGGACCACGCCGCCCGCCGCCGCGGCGAACGCGTTCTTGTTGATGGCGCCGCTCCAGTGCGCGAAGATGGCCGGCAGATCGGACTCGGCCTCGACCTTGGCGCCCATCAGCTCGCCGGTGCCGATGGCCCCGCGGCCCATCAGGCGCAGCAGGTACGGCATCTCGAGCGCGATGCCGGCCCCGTGCAGTCCGGGAATGAGCGAGGTGCTGAACGCCGCCTCGCCGATCCGCCTCCGCAGGTGCCTGTTCCACCGCTTGACGGTCTTGTACTTGCGGGCGCTTGCCGCGGCCGATTCGGCGTTGCCGGTCGCCCAGTTGAGCGAAGCCTGGAACTTCTCCATCGCCCGCTGTTCGTTGTGGCTGACTGTCACTGTCGCTACGCTCATGGGACTTCCCTTTCTGTGGGATAACGTCCCTTGCAGCGTGCCGAAACGGTGCGCCGCCGTCTGTCACGCCGCTGACACGGCTCGTGTCAGCTTGCCGACAGACGGGCGGCGGGCGGCCGCGGGAGTCAGTAGCGGGCGCCGACGACCTGGTCGGCGAGCGGGTCGAGCCGGGCCAGCTCGCCAAAGGTCAGGGTGACGTCGAGAGCGGCGACGTTCTGCTCCAGCCACCTGATCCGCTTGGTGCCGGGGATCGGCACGACCGGGACACCTACCGATCTTTAATGGCCGGAGTTACAAACTCGGCTGACGGCTTATGCGGCGTGCACTGAATCGCAGCCGCTCAGCTACGTCGCGCTGGCCGCTGCCCGGCGGCTGGGCCGGGCGCTGGCCCGCGGGTTCACCACGGTGCGAGACCCGGCAGGCGGGGACGCGGGACTGGCCCGGGCCATCGCCGAGAACCTCATTCCCTCGCCCCGTTACCTGTGGACCGGCGCGGCACTGAGCCAGACCGGCGGTCACGGCGACGCGCGCGGTCCCGACAGCGAGACCTGCCCGTGCTATGCGCACGGCTGTGAGGTTGCCGACGGAGTCGACCCGCTGCGCAGGGCGGTCCGGGAGCGGTTCCGCCGCGGCGCGCACGCGATCAAGATCATGACCTCAGGCGGTGTCATGTCGCTGGCCGACCCGATCCGGATCCCGCAGTACTCCACCGATGAGATCCGCGCCGTGACCGATGAGGCGGCCCGGCGCGGCAGCTACGTGGCCGCGCACGCCTACTCGCCCGAGGCGATACGCCACTCGATCGACAACGGCGTGCGCAGCATCGAGCACGGCAACCTGCTCGATGCGCAGACGGCGGCCGCGATGGCCTCGGCCGGGGCCTTTCTCGTGCCAACCCTGGCCGCCTATGACGCGATAGAACGCCGCGGGGAACAGATCGGCATGCCAGCTGTATCGCGGCACAGAAACCGGGAGGTCCTGGAGTCCGGTCAGCAGGCCGTCGAGCTGGCCCGCGCCGCCGGGGTGAGCGTCGGCTTCGGCACCGACCTGATGGGCTTGCTGGAAGACGAGCAGCTCAACGGCCTGCGCCTGCAGGCCGAGGTAGACGGGATCTGGACCGCGCTGACCTCGGCTACCTCGGTCAACGCTGAGCTGATCGGCCGACCTGACCTCGGCCGGGTAGCCGAGGGCTGCACCGCCGACCTGCTCATCCTCGGCGCCAACATCTGCGACGACCCATCGGTGGTGTGGTCACCCGACAGCCAGCGAACGATCGTGGAGGACGGGCGAGTGATCGCCGACTCGAGAGCGCCTCATTAGCAGACGCGCGAAGAGCCGCCGTTCGGGGCGGTGCCGCGGCTTCTCGGCGATCAGCTGTTGGGTACACCGATCTGGGTGATCTGGCAGCCAGCCACAGCGGGCGCGCGAGCCGGCTGACCGGGCCGCTCAGAAGTCGGCGGACATGCGCGGATCGCTGAGCCTTCAGCGATTCCCGCTGATCGCGGGGGTACTGCTTGCCCGCCCGCTGCGGCGTAGCCGACCTGGCGTTCTCCTTGGCGGTCAGGCTGTAACCCTGCCGATCTTGGCCGCCGCCAGCGGCCGCTCAGATCAGCGGCTTAACGGAGGACGGCGAAGGCGGTCGCGCCGACCATGACTGCGGCGAGGGCGGTGTTGATGATGCGGGCTCGATGCGGGTCGCGGAGCAGGCGGGCAAGTGATGCACCGGCGACGAGCCAGGCGGTCAGGATGAGGATGATCATCATGATCAGCGCGGCGGTCTTGGCGGCTGTATCGGTACTTACCGAATCAGCGAGGCGCGTGCTTGCGAAGACGGCGGCGATGGCGACCCAGCCTTTCGGGTTGGCCAGGCCAAGCAGTATTCCCGCCGCGAACGAGGGTGCGTTCCGGGCTGCGGTCTGTGCTGTGAGCGGCGGCGCGGTCGCGATGTGGTGGGCAAGCCAGAGGATATATGCCGCTGAGACTGCGATCACGATTGCCCGCAGGCCGGGCAGCGCCAGCAGGGCCGCAGTGATGCCGGCCGCGACAGCGATCAGCACCGTGATCGTTCCGGCGATGGTGCCGGTTAGGTAGCCAAGCGAGCGTCGCAGGCCGAAAGCCGAGCCAGCGGCGGCGAGGCTGACGGTGGCAGGCCCGGGGCTGCCCATGATTGCGAGCGAGGTGACCAGGAGCGACCCGGCTGGTCCCCAGCGGATCGCCGCTGTGAGGACCAGTTCAGACATCGCTGCAGCGATACCCTCGGCTCATGCGGGAGACGCTAGGCGGCCCCGGGGCCGACCGTCTTGAACGATTTTGCGGCCCGCAGCGCGACTCGATCCGGTTTGGGGCCGGCGCGCCCGGCCTGGAACGCGCGGAGGTGTCCCTGTCCGCCTGTGCGTTCGAGCCACACCGGCACGATACCTACGCGATCGGCGTCACTACAGCCGGCGTGCAGACGTTCCGCTACCGCGGCGCGCGGCGCGTGTGCTTGCCGGGCCAGCTGCATGTCCTGCATCCGGACGAGACGCACGACGGAGCCGCAGCAACCGGCGACGGCTTCGCCTATCGCATCCTCTACATCGCCCCCGAGCTGGTCCGCGAGGCAGCCGGTGGCGGCGCGCTGCCGTTCGTCGCAGACCCCGTCCCCCAGCGGACAACCGCGACCCGGGTTGTCGCCTCCCTCCTCCACGACATCGACGAGCCGGTCAGTGACCTCGCCCGGGCTGAGATCGCCGCCACGCTCGCCGACACGCTGCGCATCCTCAGCGGCTGCTCCGGCCGTCGCCCGGTGGCGATCGACGTCAGGGCCGTCGAGGTCGCGCGCGACTACCTCGCGGCTCACGCCCGCGAGCAGACTCCGGCGTCGGCCCTCGAACAGATCGCAGGTACCGACCGCTTCACGCTCGCCCGCCATTTCCGGCGGGCCTATGGGACAAGCCCAGACAGGTACCGGACGATGCGCCGCCTCGAGTTCGCCCGGGCCGCGGTCGAGAACGGGCTACCGCTAGCCCAGGTTGCCGCTATCACCGGGTTTGCCGACCAAAGCCACATGACACGCCAGTTCAAGCAGACCTACGGCTTCACGCCGGCGCGCTGGAGA
>JASHPR010000496.1 GCA_030038015.1 Streptosporangiaceae bacterium | reverse complement strand
GTCGCGGCGATCGCCAGGCTCAGGCCGGCCGCGTCCACGGTTCGCCCGGCCGGGCGGCCCTCGCCGCTCACGCCGGCCCTGCGGCCGGCACCGCCGGGCGGGGCGACGGGACCGCCTGCGAGGACCCGTTCTGCGGCAGAAGCTCGCCGAGCTGGTGGCCCAGCCGGTCGCGCTTGGCGATGAGGTAGCGCAGGTTGTCCGGCGTGGGGACCACCGGCAGCGGTACCCGGCCGGTCACCTCGATGCCGAACCCGCACAGCCCGCGCAGCTTGTCCGGGTTGTTGGTGAGCAGCCGGAGCGAGCGCACGCCCAGGTCGGTGAGCATCTGCGCGCCGGTCGAGTACTCGCGGGCATCCGCCGGCAGGCCGAGCTCCAGGTTCGCGTCGACGGTGTCGGCGCCGTTGTCCTGCAGCTGGTAGGCACGCAGCTTGCTGAGCAGCCCGATGCCCCGGCCCTCGTGGCCGCGCAGGTAGAGCACGATGCCGCGGCCCTCGGCGGCGATGGCCGCCATCGCCGCGGTCAGCTGGGCGCCGCAGTCGCAGCGCTGGGAGCCGAAGACGTCGCCGGTCAGGCACTCGGAGTGCATCCGGACCAGGACGCCGCCGGGCGCGCCCGGCGCTTCAGGGCCGCCGGGGCCGCCGGGGTCGCCGAGCTCGCCGAGGTCGCCGAGCTCGCCGAGTACGAGCGCGACGTGCTCGGTCCCGTCCACCGAGTTCAGGTAGCCGAACGCGCGCCACTCGCCGAACTGGTTCGGCACCCGGGTCGCCGCCACGCGGCGCACCGTCCGCTCGGAGCGCCGGCGGTACTCGATCAGCTGCGCGATGGAGATCATCGTGAGGCCGTGCACGTCGGCGAAGGCACGCAGCTCCGGCCGCCTGGCCATGGTGCCGTCGTCGTTGAAGATCTCGGCCACCACCCCGGCGGGGGTGAGGCCGGCCAGCCGGGCGAGGTCGACCGCCGCCTCGGTGTGCCCGGCCCGGCGCAGCACGCCGCCGTCGGCGTAGCGCAGCGGGAAGACGTGCCCGGGCCGGACGATCTCGTAGGGCTCGGTGGCCGAGTCCACCAGGGTGCGGATGGTCCTGGCCCGGTCGGCGGCCGAGATGCCGGTGGTGATCCCGTCGCGCGCGTCCACGCTGATCGTGAACGCGGTTCCCATGTGCTCCTGGTTGTCGCTGGTCATCGGCGGCAGCTGCAGCCGGTCCAGGTCCTCGCCGAGCATGGGCACGCAGATCAGCCCGCGGGCGTGCCGGATCGTGAAGGCCAGCAGTTCCGGTGTGGCCTTGCTCGCGGCGAACACGACGTCGCCCTCGTTCTCCCGGCTGGCGTCATCGACCACGACGATCGCCCGGCCCGCGGCGATGTCGGCGATGGCCTGCTCCACCGGGTCCAGGCCGCCTGCGGCCTCCGCCGCGGTCTCGTCGGCGGTCTCGTCCGTGATCATCGCTGCCGCCCTCCCGCTTCGAGCAGCCGTTCCACGTACTTGGCGATCATGTCGACCTCCAGGTTGACCGGCTCGCCCGGCTGCTTGCGGCCCAGGGTGGTGCGGGCGAGCGTCTCCGGGATCAGGCTGACCTCGATCCAGTGCGTCCCGGGCCCGGGGCCGGTGCCGAGTGCGGAGATGGTCAGGCTGATCCCATCGATGGCGATCGAGCCCTTCTCAACCACGTAGCGGGAGAGCGGCGCAGGAAGGGACACCCGCACCACATCGCCGGGCCTGCGCTCGACGATCGTGCCGGTCCCGTCGACGTGCCCTTGCACCATGTGGCCGCCCAGCCTGCCGTCGAGGCGCATCGGGCGCTCCACGTTCACCGGCGAGCCCGTGGCGAGCGAGCCCAGGCTGGACCGGCTCAGGGTCTCGCCGGTCACGTCGGCGCTGAACGTGCCGTCGGCGAAGTCCGTGACCGTGAGGCAGACGCCGTTGACGGCGATCGAGTCGCCCTTGGCCGCCCCCGCCGTCACCAGCGGCCCGCGCACGGTCAGCCGTGCCGCGCCGGGGAACTCCTCGATGGCGACGACCTCGCCGAGTTCCTCCACGATTCCGGTGAACACCGCACCCACCTCGTTCTCCTCGGAGCCAACCTGCCGGCCGCTTGCTCCGGGGATCGCGCCGATGGCGCGGGATGCGCAGGCGCGGCCGCTGGGCCGTTCCCGGCCCGGCCGCGCACGTGCTTCCTCCCATCCGGACTGTTACCGTCGGCCCCGGAATTCCACCGGGTCAGCCGGCCGATGGCCTCGGCCGGGTCGCGGACTGTCACCGCCGGTTCGGAGTTTCACCGACCCCGGAGCACGCGTTACTGGCGCAACCAGTGTGCCATAGCGCCTATTCCGCCCGCGACCCGGGCCAGTCCGCCCGGGCCGCGGCGCGCAGCTTTCATCTGGTGCCGCCGGATGTGCACCGGCGGGCCTGGGCGTCTCCAAGCCAGCTATCAACTCAGGAGTGCCGTAAGCGCAATTGGCCGCGCCCATACTGAAGGCCTCATGCCGGAGGCCCATGCCGTCGCCGCAGACCACAGTGCCGAGGCCGGTGACGGCGGGGTTCCGCCGGATCAGGTCGACGATGTTGGGGTCATCCTCGACCGCGAGCGCGGGGTTCTCCGGGCCGTCAGACACTGCGCTCCCCCAGGCCGGCCGCCCGCGCAAGCGTCCTGACCGTCCGCCGCGAAGTCGGTGATGCTCGCTCTCATCCTGTGCCCGGGCGGTCGGCCGCCGGGCTTGTCCGGCATCTCGACGGGCAGGTGGATCCGGAAGCAGGTCCCCTTCGCCGACTGCTCCAGCTCGATGCGGCCCCCGTGCGCCTCGACGATTCCCTTGACGATGCCCAGCCCGAGCCCGGCGCCCCCAGTGGACGAGCGGCGCCGCCGCGTGGGCTCGAACAGGGCGCTGGCGATCTCTTCCGGCATCCCGGCACCGTCGTCCAGCACACTGATCACGATCCTCCCCTGTCTGGCCTGGGCAGCGCTGACGGTGACCCTCGTCCCCGGCGGATTGTGTCCAAGCGCGTTGTCGAGGAGGTTGACAAAGACCTGCTCCAGCTGGTCATGATCGGCCCACACGGCCGGGAGGGACGGGTCACAGACCACCTCGACCATCGCGGCCCCGGCCGGGGGCAGGCAGGCGACGGCCGCGTCGAGCACCAGGGATATGTCGCACCAGTCCCGCTGCAGCCGGAGCACCCCGGACTCGATCGCGGAGAAGTCGAGCAGGTCGCCGACGAGGCGCCCGAGCCTGGCCGACTCCGCGGCGATGCGCTGCAGGAACCGCTGCTGCGAGTCCCTGTCCCAGGTCACGTCGGGCTGCATCAGGCTGGACGCGTATCCCCGGATCGCGGTCAGCGGCGTGCGAAGCTCATGGTTCAGCCGGGACAGGAGGCTGCGCTGCAGCTCCTGTGACCTGCGCAGCGCCGCGGCCTCCTGGTGCGCGAATCCGGCCTCTTCCCGCTCGAGCGCCAGCCGCAGCGAGTGCGCCGCGTCCTCCATCAGCGCGGTGGCGTCCGCGGTGGGCGGGCCGTTCCGCCAGCCCGCCAGGAGCGCGGTGGGCCCCGCGGGCGCGGTGAACGTCACCGCGAGCATCCGCTGCCCGTCCACGTCCAGCGCGCTGGCCACGTCGTCGCGGCGGGGGATCGCCAGGAGCCGGCCGGCCGCGTCGAGCAGGGCAGCGGGAGCGCCCGCGCCGATCCCTCCCGCGGCGGTCACGAACGCCCGGCAGCGCGGCGGGGCGTCCGGCACCCTGGTGAGCAGCGCGGCCTGGTCGGCCTGGAGCCCCCTCCGCAGCGCCTGCAGCGCGATGACCAGCCCGCTGGCTACCGGGATCGGCCCGGCCAGGGTATCCAGCATTTCCCTGATCGTCTCCAGGACCCGGTTGCGCACGGTGATCTCGTCGAGCAGCCGGTCCCGCTCGATGGCGCTCGCGACGTACCCGGCCGGCACCAGGCGGCCGGCCGGCCCGTGCAGCCTGGTGAGCTGGCCGCGGGCCGAGGAGTCCACCTGCTGGCCGGATATCAGGGCGGCCACGTCGTCCGGGTGCACCTCCCCGGGGAGCACGTCGCCCACCACCCGGCCGCGGCGCAGCACCACGATCCGGTCGGCCAGCCGGAACATCTGGTCGATGTCGTGGCAGGCCAGCACGATCGTGGTGCCCCGCTCGCGCAGGCGGGTGATCAGCTGCTCCACCTGGGCGGACTCGCTGACGCCCAGCGCCGCCGTGGGCTCGTCGAGCAGCAGCAGCCGCGGCTCGCGGGCCATCGCCCTGGCGACCGCCACCATCTGGCGCTGGCCGCCGGGCAGCGACCGCACGGGCGTGGTGGTGTCCGGCAGCGGGCTGTCGTCACTGCGGAGCACCGACGCGGCGGCGGTGCGGAACCGGACGCCGGACATCAGGAACCTGCGCCGTTCCCGGCCCAGCAGCAGGTTCGACGGGATGTCCAGGTTGTCGCAGAGCGCCAGGTCCTGCCACACGACCGCGATCCCCAGGCGCGCCGCCGCCAGCGGGTCGTGCGAGACGGGCTTGCCGTCGAGCACGATCTTCCCGCTCGCCGGCCGCACGTCGCCGGCGATGCAGCGCACCAGGGTGGTCTTGCCTGCCCCCTTCTCGCCGGCCAGCGCGACCAGCTCGCCGGGCCTGACCGCCAGGTCGACGCCGTCCAGCGCCCGCTGCGGGCCGAACCGCACCGCAAGCCCGGACACCGAGAGCAGCGGCAGGGACGACCCGGCCATAGCGGCGTTCATCCGCACCTTGTGTCCGTCATAGGGCCTGCATACCATCCCGCGAGGCATGCACGCCAAAAGCGGTGGCGGCCCGGGTCACGCCCCGCCGGGCTTGCCGGCGGTCACCTCGGCGATCCGCCGGGCCAGGAACGCGCGCTCGGCGTCCCCCGCCGTCAGGCCGAGCGCGGCCCGGTACGCCTGGGCCGCATCCTCGTTGCGGCCGAGGCGGCGCAGCAGGTCCGCGCGGGCCGCCGGCAGGTACCGGTACCCCGCCAGCCGGCCGTCCCGCTCGATGACCTCGATGTCCGCCAGGCCCGCCTCGGGCCCGTCGACCATGGCGTGCGCCACGGCGCGGTTCAGCGCGACGACGGGTGTCGGCCACGCTCTCAGCAGCTCGTCGTAGAGCCACAGCAGCTGCGGCCAGTCGGTGTCGCCGTACGCCGGCGCCTCGGCGTGCACCGCGGCGATGGCCGCCTGCAGCGCGAACCGCCCGGCCCTGGCCGGGCCCGCCCCCGCTGGCCCCGGCTCTCCCGGCCGCCCCTGCGGCCCGCGCAGCGCCCCGGCGACCAGGCTGACCCCCTCCGCGATCGCCGCCTGGTCCCACCGCGACCTGTCCTGCTCCTCCAGCAGCAGCAGCCGGCCGTCCGGCGCCGACCGGGTTGCCCGGCGGGCGTCGGTCAGCAGCAGCAGGGCCAGCAGCCCGCGCACCTCCCGCTCGTCCGGCATGAGCTCGCGCAGCATCCGGGCCAGGCCGATCGCCCGGTCCACGAGATCGGCCCGGACCAGGTCCGGCCCGGCCGGCGCCACGTGACCGGTCGTATACACCAGGTGGACCACGGTGAGGACGGCGTCCAGCCGGTCAGGCAGTTCCGCCGCGCCGGGCACCCGGTACGGGATCCGGGCGGCGGCGATCTTCTTCTTGGCCCTGGTGACCCTGGCCGCCATCGTCGGCTCGGGCACCAGGAAGGCCTGCGCGATCTCGGCGGTGGTCAGGCCGCACACCAGCCGCAGCGTGAGCGCCACCTGCGCCTCCCGGGCCAGCGCCGGGTGGCAGCAGGTGAACACCAGGCGCAGCCGGTCGTCGGCGATCACGTTCCCGCCCTCCCCCGCCGCCGCACCGGCCGCTGGCGGGCCGCCGGCCGGCCGCCCAGCCGTTCCGGATGGTTCATCCGGTTCCATCAGCAGCGGCAGCTTGGCGCGCAAGGTCCGGTCACGGCGGTGCGCATCCAGCGCGCGGCGCCGCGCGGCCGTGGTCAGCCAGGCACCCGGGTTGCGCGGGACGCCCTGCCGGGACCAGGCCCGCAGCGCCGCGACGTAGGCGTCCTGCACGCACTCCTCGGCGAGGTCGATGTCGCGGGTGACGCGCGCCGTCGCGGCGAGCACGAAGGCCCACTCGCGACGGTGCGCTTCCGCGACGGCCTCGCTGACGGCAGGGTCAGGAGCGGGTCGCCCGGTCACGGCCGTGGCTGCTCACCCGGCGGCGGGGTCACCCATGGAGGCGGGCACGTCCATGATCGGCCGCACCTCGACGCCGCCGAAGCGCGCCGGGCACAGCTTGGCGATCTCCAGGGCGTGGTCCAGGTCGCGGGCCTCGATCAGGTAGTAGCCGCCGAGCGCCTCCTTGGTCTCGGCGAACGGGCCATCGGTCACGATGTCGTCACGGATCGTGGTGGCCGTGGCCGTGGGCTGCAGCGCGTTGCCGCCGAGGAGGGTCCCGCCCTTCTCGCCGACCTGCCCCTGGAACCGCATGTGCGCCTCGCCGACCTCCCGGAACAGCTCCGGGCCGCCGTCGGCGTAGCCGCTCTCCTGCTCGTAGATGAGGATCAGGTACTGGTTCATCTGCGTGTCTCCTTCAGCCGCTCGATTCGGTCAGGTACCTCAACGACGAACGGCCGGGCCCGGAATCGACAGGGCACCGCGCGGATTCTCCCCGGAGCCGCGGGCACCGGCCGGCCGCTCACCAGCGCCCCGGGCCCGCCGGCGGGAACGTCAGTCCGGCCGGGCCGCCCAGGCCTGGTGGGCGATCCTGCGCAGCTCGGTCACGGCGGCGGCCGGGTCGGTCGCGCCGAACACCGACGACCCCGCCACGAACATGTCGGCCCCGGCCTCGGCGCAGCGGCCGATGGTCTCCTCGGTCACCCCCCCGTCCACCTGGAGCCACACCGCGGCGTCCCGGCCGCCGATCAGCTTCCTGGCCCGCCGGATCTTCGGCAGCACCAGGTCGAGGAAGTACTGGCCGCCGAAGCCGGGCTCGACGGTCATCACCAGCAGCATGTCGATCTCGGGCAGCAGGTCGGCGTACGGCTCGACCGCGGTGGCGGGGTTGATGGCGAGCCCGGCGCGCGCCCCGGCCGCCCTGATCGCCCGCAGCGTGCGCACCGGGGCCGCGGCCGCCTCGGCGTGGATCGTCACGTTCCGCGCCCCGGCCTCGGCGTAGCCGGGTGCCCAGCGATCCGGGTCCTCGATCATCAGGTGGCAGTCCAGCGGCAGGCTCGCGTGCTTGAGCAGCGACTGCACGACCGGCAGGCCAATGGTGAGGTTGGGCACGAAGTGCGCGTCCATGACGTCGACGTGGATCCAGTCGGCGACATCCGCAACCGCCGCGGCCTCCTCCGCTAGCCTTGCGAAGTCCGCGGACAGCACGCTCGGCGCAAGCTGCACGCTCATCGCAAGCAAGTGTAGCCGCGGGAACTGTCAGAGGCCGCCGATACCGTTCGATTCTGTATTCGAAGCCCCAACCGCCGAGGAGGCGCTCGTTGAACACCGAGGCATCGAGCAGGCTGCTTGACCGCGTCCGCAAGCTGCTGGCGAAGGCAGAGGACGAGAGCGTGACGCCCCCGGAGGCGCAGGCCCTGACGGCGAAGGCCGCCGAGCTGATGGCCAAGTACGGGATCGACCGGGCCCTGCTCGCCGCCGACCGGCCGGACACCGACCGGCCGGGCAACCGCATGATGGACATCGATAACCCTTGGGCCCGGGTGAAGGCGCACCTGCTGTGCGGCCTCGGTTCCGCGCTGCGCTGCCAGGCCGTCCTGCTGAGCACGCGCACGGGCACCAAGGTCCACGTCTTCGGCTTCCATTCGGATCTTGAACGGCTCGACGTGCTGTACACGTCCGTTCTGATCCAGATGTGGCACGGGCTGACCGGGGCGCAGCTTCCCGGCTGGTGCCGCAGCCCGCGGGCCTGGCGGCGCAGCTGGCTGCTCGGCTTCGCCAGCGCCGTGATCGCCCGGGTCCGTGCCGCCGAGCAGGCAGCGGCCTGCCAGGCGACCAACCCCGCGACCAGCGACGGCTCGCGGACCGCGCTCGTGCTTGCCGACCGGGCGCAGGTGATCCGCGGCGAGGCCGAGCGCGCCTACCCGCTCACCCGGAAGGCCCGCGTCACCTACAGCGGAAGCGGCTACCGGGACGGGTACGCGCAGGGCCAGCGGGCCGACATCGGCGCCGGGCGGGTGACCCGCGGCCGCGGGCGCGCGCTCAGCGGGGCAGCGGCCGGCTGATGCCCGCCGCCAGCCGGG
>JASHPR010000043.1 GCA_030038015.1 Streptosporangiaceae bacterium | reverse complement strand
CGAGCATCGGCACGTCCAAGGCGCTGGACATGGGACAGCTGCACGCCGCGATCGCCGTCGCGCGCTCCTACGACCCGAAGGTGATCGTCGAGGCCGCGATCGGGGGCAGCGAGATCGAGTGCTCGGTGCTCGAAGGACGAGATGGTGGCCCGCCCGACACCAGCCTTCCCGGGCAGCTGCTGATCGACGGGGGCGAGGAGTTCTGGGACTTCGAGGCGAAGTACCTGGACGCGGCCAGCGGAATGGCGATCCCCGCGCCGATCCCCGCCGAGCACCAGCAGGAGATCCGCCGGATGGCGGCGCAGGCGTTCGAGGCGGTCTCCTGCGAGGGCATGGCCCGTGTTGACTTCTTCTACACCCCGGACGGGCAAATCCTGATCAACGAGATCAACACGATCCCCGGGCTGTCCCCCGCCTCCTACTTCCAGAAGATGTGGGAGGCGAGCGGCATGGCCTTCCCCGATCTGATCGACCGCCTGCTGCAGACCGCCCTGGCCAAACGCCCCGGCCTGCGGTAACCGCGCAGCCGGGAGGACAGCCGGTAACCCCGCGGCGGGCAGCCGAGCGGGTTCAGGCGGCGCGCTGCCGCCTGAACGTGCGGCGGTAGGCCTGCGGGGTGGTGCGCAGCACGCGGGCGAAGTGCTTACGGAAGTTGTCCGCCGTGCCGAACCCGCTCCTGGAGGCCACGGCGTCGACCGGCAGGTCGGAAGTTTCGAGCAGCCGCTGCGCCAGGCGGATGCGCTCCCGCACGAGCCACTGGAACGGGGTGATGCCGGTGCTGGCCACGAACCGCCGGGCGAACGTGCGGGGGCTCATGGCCGCACGGGCCGCCAGGTCGCCGACGGTCACGGCCTGGTCGAGGTGCTCCCGCAGCCAGGCGACGGTGTCAGCGAACAGGCTGGCGCCGTCAAGCGCGGCGACCGGGGCCTCGATGAACTGGGCCTGCCCGCCGTCCCGCTGCGGCGCGACCACCAGGTCCCTGGCGAGCCGGGTGGCGATCTCGGTCCCGTAGTCACGCCGCACCACGTGCAGGCACAGGTCGATGCTGGCAGCGCTCCCGGCGGACGTCAGCAGGTCCCCGTCGTCGACGTACAGCACGTCCGGGTCCACGCGGACCCGGGGATAGCGCCGGGCCAGGCCGGCGCATTCGGACCAGTGCGTCGTTGCCGGATGGCCGTCCAGGATCCCCGCCTCCGCCAGGACGAACGCGCCGGTGCACAGCGACATGATGCGGCGCCCGCTCCGGCGGGCCTCGCGCAGGGCGCTCAGCACCCCGGCCGGCACCTGCTCGGGGAGCTGCGTAGGCGGCACGATCACGGTGCCGGCCGCCCGCAGCGCTTCCAGGCCGTGCGGGACCTGCATGCCGAACCCGGCGTCCAGCGTGACCCACGGGGCCGCCCCGCAGACGGACAGCTGGTACCACGGGACGCCGAAGCCGGCGGAGTAATCACGGCCGAAGACGTCGCACACCACGCCGAGCTCGAACGGCGAGATCCCGTCGTAGACGACCACAGCGACGGCATGCGGCCCGGGTGCCCCCGGCTTCGCCCGCAGCGGGCCCCTCGGCCGCTCGAGGAGCTTGGCAGCTTTGTCCTGCATATTGTCAATCATGCCACTGTCGGTCCCGGCGGATCGCGATCAGCATGGGCGTATGCGAAGCTCCTGCGTGAATCCCGGCTCCCAGGACAGCCGCTGCAACCCGGCCTGGCGCGCGCGGCGCGGCATGCTGGTGCTCAGTGACACGCGAGGCTCAGGCCCGCTCGCCGGGCGCTCGTGCCGGATCACGGACCAGGTCCTGGCGCGCGCCTTCGGCTCGCGGCTTGACCGCCAGCTCGCGGACGGGCGCTCACCCGACTCGTCCAGGCTCCTGGCTGCCCGCGCCCGGTACCTGGTCTCGCTGGCCACGCGGCAGGCGCTGGCGGAAAGCTGGGAACATGTGCTGCGGATGGCCAGGGGGACGCCAGCGTCACCCCGGGCTCAGGTGGCCCCCTGTGGTGACCGGGTCGTGGCAGCCGCAGCTGAGGTTAACGAACTGGCGGCTCACTTGCGGGCGCCGCTGCCGGTGGCGGCGCGGGGCGTCGCCGCAGCGAGCGCGCTGCTGACCGACGGCAGCGGGCCGCTTTACAACAGACGCCAGCATGCCGACTTGTGCGAGGCACTGCGCCTGGTGGCCGCGCAGCTGGACCCGTCGGTGCCCTTGTTCGCCTCGCCCTGAGCCCGCGGCCAGGCCGGGCTGGCGGGCGGCGCCCGGCGCCGCCCGCCAGCCCGCTACCGCTTCGCCGTGGCCTTCTTCTCGCCGTTGACGATCGCCTTGAAGTCCGCGCCGGCCCGGAACTTGGGCACCGATGACTTCGGCACCTTGATGGAGGCGCCGGTGGCAGGGTTACGAGCCGTGCGGGCCGGCCGGACGGCCTTCTCGAATACCCCGAATCCGGTTATGGAGACCTTGTCGCCCTTTGCGACGGCCGTCTGGATGGTGTCAAGGACCGCGTTGACTGCTTCGGTCGCGGTCTTCTTATCTCCCATCCGAGCCGAAATCGCGTCGATCAGGTCACGCTTGTTCATTCGTCACTCCTGCAGTTCCCCCAACGGGAGGTCGCGCGGACAGGGCAGCCGGCTTCTCGCGACCTCTGATGTGCCTGAAATTAGGCGATCCGGCGCCGCGGCACAATCATATCCGCTTCAAACCATGGCGTGTCGGCGCCAGGACCGCTCATAATGCTACGGGAATAGGAAATTCATCGGGCCTCAGGGGCCGGGAAAGACCCGTGCCCTGCTGGTGATGTCCCTGAGGAGCCGGTCGAGCCGCCAGGTAATGCGGGCCGCGTCGGCGCCCTCGGCCTTCATCGCATCGCAAATAGCCGCGAGCCTCCGCTGCAGCCGGATCCGGTCGGCCTGAGCGAGGCCGGCGGAGCCGAGAAGGCGCTGCACCATAAGCAGGCTCGCGGCCATACCCTCGGCGGGCCCGGTGGGGCAGAAAGGCGTCTCGAATCGCCCGACAAGCTCTCCCCGGGCCCGCACATCCCCGCGGTGAATATCAACCGTAAGCAGGACCCCCCGGTCAGAATCGACCATATTCTGCAGCTCCGCAATAGTTTGCGGCGCCAGGCGGACGGGCAATATGCAGGCGTTTACCGGGTTATGGCCTCCGCGATCAGGCGGCGGCTCCGCCGAGAGCACCACCCGGAATCCCGGGGCGGCCGCAGCCTTGATCGCGCGCCAGGCCGACGGCCAGCAGCCAGGGCCGACGACCAGTATCGTCGCCCCGGCGCGGGGCTCCGGGGCCGCGGGGCCGCGCCGGGCCGGCACGGCCCGCCCGGTCCACGAGCCGGACGGGCCCCCCCTCATGCTGACCGGCATCTGTCGACCGTACCGTCACCGCGGCGGCGGATCAGGAGCGGCCACCGGTTGCATCGCGGCCTCCCGGTATGGTCCATTCTGTAGGTCTGCTGTGGACCGCGCGGGAGTTGCGCTCCTGCCGACCCGCCGCATGCCACTATGGTCGGGCTTCCGAGTCATGGGGTCAGCGCATGAAGGTTGCCGTTCTCAAGGAGACAGCACCGGGCGAGCGCCGGGTGGCGCTGGTGCCCGAGGCCGTGACCAAGCTGCGCGCGGCCGGGCACGAGGTCATGGTGGAAGCCGGCGCGGGAGACGGCGCCTGGCTGAGCGATGACACCTTCACCGAGGCAGGCGCCAGCATCGCCAGCCGCGCCGATCTCGTGGCGACGGCGGACGCGATCCTGACGGTGGGCAGGCCGGACGACAGCGCGATTGCCAGCTTCCACCCGGGCCAGGGCGTGCTTGGCATGTTCGCGCCGCTCGGTGACCGGGCCTTCGCGCAGCGCCTGGCCGACACCGGCATCACCGCCGTCAGCCTCGACCTGATCCCCCGGACGCTGCCCAGGGCGCAGGCGATGGACGCCCTCACGTCCCAGGCGAACATCGCCGGCTACAAGGCGGCGGTGCTTGCCGCCGACACGTTCGGGCGGTTCTTCCCGCTGCTGATAACCGCCGCCGGCACCGCCAGGCCGGCCAGGGTGCTCGTCCTCGGGACCGGCGTGGCCGGCCTTCAGGCGATCGGCACCGCGCACCGCCTCGGCGCCGTGGTCAGCGCCTACGACGTGCGCCCGGAGACAAAGACCGAGACGGAGTCGCTGGGCGCCACGTTCATCGAGCTGACATCGGTGGGCCCGGCGAGCGGCGAGGGCGGGTACGCGCGGGCGCTGACCGACGAGGAGCGCCAGGCTCAGCAAGAGGAGCTGGCCGGGCACATCGCCAGGCACGACGTTGTGATCACGACCGCGCAGGTGCCGGGCCGCAGGCCGCCGCTGCTCGTCACCGGCGACGCGCTCAAGTCGATGACGGCCGGCTCCGTCATCGTGGACATGGGCGCGAGCGAGCTCGGCGGCAACGTGGCCGGGTCCCGGCCCGGCGAGACGGTGGTCACCGAGAACGGCGTGACCATCGTCGGAGCCACGAACCTGCCGTCGGCCATGCCCGCAGCCTCCTCGGCGATGTACGCGCGCAACATCAGCTCCCTGTTGCTGTACCTGGTGAAGGACGGCTCCATCGCCGTCGACCTCTCCGATGAGCTGCAGCGGGGTGTCGTGATCACCTACGAGGGCCGGGTGGTCCATCCCGCCCTGGCGGAGCCCGCTGGAGGTACCGATGTCGACGGCGCTTCTCACTGACCTGGTCATCTTTGTGCTCAGCCTCTGGGTGGGCTTCGAGGTGATCAGCAAAGTTCCGGCCACGCTGCACACCCCGCTGATGTCGGCGGCCAACTCCATCCACGGCATCATCATCGTCGGCGCCATGCTCATCGCGGCGACCGCGAACAGCTGGGTCGGCTACCTGATCGCCTTCGTGGCCGCGGTGTTCGCCTCGGCCAACGTGGTCGGCGGCTACGTAGTCACCGGGCGGATGCTCAAGATGTTCAAGAAGCGGCCGGCTGCCGCGGCCGCCCCGCCGGCAGCGGCAGCGGCAGCGGCAGCGGCAGCGCAGGACGGCCACAAGTCATGAGCGGGTTCAGCTTCGGCACCCAGCTGATCTACGTGCTGGCCGCGTCGTGCTTCGTGCTCGGCCTGCACCTGATGAACAGCCCGGCGACCGCGCGCCGCGGCAACCAGTTCTCCACCGCGGGCATGGTGATCGCGGTCGCGACGACGTTCGCACTGATCATCCACGCGGGCGTGATCACCGCCACCGGCTGGATCGTGATGCTCGTCGGCGCGCTGATCGGTGGCGGCGCGGGCCTGTACGCCGCGCGAACGGTGCGGATGACCGCGATGCCGCAGCTGGTGAGCATGTTCAACGCGGTGGGCGGCGGCGCCGCCGCGCTGGTCGCGATCCACGACTACATACACGTGGCCGCGGCGGTGACCGGGGTGGGCGAGTCGACGACGATCACCACGCTGCTCGACGTGATCATCGGGTCGGTCACGTTCTCGGGGTCGATCATCGCGGCGGGCAAGCTGCAGGGCCTGATCACGTCGGCGCCGGTCACCTTCCCCGGGGCCCGCGTCGTCAACGCGCTGCTGGCGGCGCTCGCCCTGGGGGCCGGCGGGTACGTGATCTCCACGCCCAGCCTCGCCGCGCTGTGGATCGTGATCGCGGCGTCGCTCGCGTTCGGCATCGCCATGGTGATGCCGATCGGCGGGGCCGACATGCCGGTGGTGATCTCGCTGCTGAACGCGCTCACCGGCACGGCCGTGGCCATGGCCGGCTTCGTCATCGGCAACTGGGCGCTGATCATCGCGGGGGCCCTCGTCGGGGCGTCCGGCGGGATCCTGACCAAGCTCATGGCGGACGCGATGAACCGGTCCATCGGCAACATCATCGTGGGCGGGTTCGGCACCGGGGACACCGGCGCCCCGGTGGTGCCGGGGGCGGGCGCCGGCGTGCGGTCGATCAGCGCCGACGACGCCGCGATCCAGCTCGCCTACGCCAGCAAGGTGATCATTGTGCCCGGCTACGGCCTCGCCGCCGCCCAGGCCCAGCACGAGGTGGCCGATCTTGCCGACGTGCTCGAGTCGCACGGCGTCGACGTCAGCTACGCGATCCACCCCGTCGCGGGCCGGATGCCCGGGCACATGAACGTGCTGCTTGCCGAGGCCAACGTGCCGTACCCGCTGCTGAAGGAGATGGACGACATCAACCCGGAGTTTCCCCGCGCGGACGTGGCCCTGGTGATCGGCGCCAACGACGTCACCAACCCGGCGGCGCGCCGCCCGGGCAACGCGATATCGGGCATGCCGATCCTCAACGTCGACCAGGCCAAGAGCATCATTGTGATCAAGCGGTCGATGGGCCACGGCTACGCCGGCATCGACAACGAGCTCTATACCAACCCCAAGACGAGCATGTACTTCTCCGACGCCAAGACCGCGCTGACCGAGCTGACCGCCGCCGTCAAGACCCTGGTCGGCTGACCCGGCGCCGGGAGGCCCCCAGCACCGTGGCCACGAACACGGTGAGGCCGAGCAGGACGAGGCCCGCCCCGATGCCGAGGGCCGCCGGATAGCCCCAGAGGCCCGCCGCGGCGCCGCCGACGACCGAGCCGATGAGCCCGGCCAGGCCGCTGGCGGCGTTGAGGGTGCCCTGGGCATCCCCCTCCGCGCTGGCCGGCACGAGCTGCCCGGTCAGCCCCGGGGATGCGACGCTCAGGAACGACCACGCGAACATGACGCCGGCGAACGCCACCAGCGGCACGGCCGCCGGGACGTGGCCGGCCGCCGCGAGCACGGCCAGGGCCGTGAGCAGGACCACCCGGGCCGCGAGCGCGCCCGCCAGGGTCACCGTCGGCCCCCGGCGCTGGGAGACCCGGCCCGCCAGCAGGAACAGCGGCAGGCTGAGGAACACCGCCACGGCGAACGCGACCGCGGACACCTGCGGGCGGACGCCGAAGGCATGCAGGAACAGGACCGGGTACAGGGCGAAGATGATGGCCGCGCCCGCGTAGGCCGGGATCCACGCCGCGATCAGCCAGCCGAACGGCCCCCGGAGCAGCGCGAAGGCGCGCCTGGCCGCGGCCAGCGACCGGGGATGCGGGTGATGCACCCGCGACGGGCTGGCCGGCCCCCATTCGCCCACGTGCCCGGCGGAGTCAAGCCGGTGGGCGGGCCGGGGCGCCGGGCCGGGCTGGCCGGCCGGCAC
>JASHPR010000495.1 GCA_030038015.1 Streptosporangiaceae bacterium | reverse complement strand
CGGCACCGGGCGGCCGGGAACGGCGGCCGGGCGCGGGCGACGCGGCCATAGCGCCAGCAATGCCCCAGCGATGCGGCCCGAGGCGCCGCTTCACCGCAGCCGGCGGGCCCCGGCCGACGGCAGCGCCTCGAGATACCGCGGCGGCTTCCAGCCGTGCCCGGCGAACGCCTCGTCGACGCTGGCGCGGACGTCCCCGCCGCTGGCAGCCTCGGCGAGCGCGATGACCGAGCCGCCGAACCCGCCGCCGGTCATCCGAGCGCCGAGCGCGCCGCCAGCCGCCGCCGCCTCGACCGTGGCGTCCGCCTGCGGCCAGGAGACCTCGAAGTCGTCCCGCAGCGAAGCATGCGAGGCTGTCAGCAGCGGGCCGCAGCTGGCCGCGAGGCCCGCCCGCAGCAGGCCGGCGGTCTGCAGGACCCGGGCGTTTTCGGTGACCACGTGCCTGGCCCGGCGGCGCAGCACCGGGTCCTGAAGGCGCTCGACCGCGCCGGGATCATCCGTTATGTCCCGCAGGGACGGCACGCCGAGGGCCCTGGCGGCCTCCTCGCAGGAGCGCCGGCGCTCCGCGTACCGCCCGTCGGACAGCGCGTGCCGGACCCGGGTGTCGACGACCAGCAGCACCAGGCCGAAACCGGCCAGGTCCAGCGGCACCGGGCTGCTCTCGCCGCTGCGGCAGTCGAGCAGCAGCGCATGGCCCTGCTCGCAGAGCAGGGACGCGGACTGGTCCATGATCCCGCTCGGGACGCCGACGAACTCGTTCTCCGCGCGCCTGGCGAGCGCGGCAAGCTCGGGCCGGGGCACGCTCAGCCCGTAGAGCTCGGTGAGCGCCAGCGCGGCCGCGCACTCCAGGGCGGCCGACGAGGACAGCGCCGCGCCGCGCTCCAGATCCGCGTCGATGGCGATGCTGGCCCCGCCGACCGGGCAGCCGGCCTCCAGGAGCACCCAGGCCACGCCCGCCGGGTACGCCGCCCAGCCGCTGGGCGTGCCCGGGGCGAGCGCGCCGGCCGGCACCGTGGCCGGGGCCTCGGGAGCCTGCCGGGAGCGCAGCTCGAACACCCCGTCGTCGCGCCGGGAGGCGGCCGCGCGCACCCCCTGCCTGAGAGCGAACGGGAGCACGAAGCCGTCGTTGTAGTCGGTGTGCTCGCCGATCAGGTTCACCCGCCCAGGGGCATGCCAGACGCCCGACGGCTCCGCCCCGTAGCACTCGGCGAACCAGCGCGCGGCCTGGTCTGCGGCCTCCGGCCCGGTCACTCGGCGCCCCTCCGGCTCACCGCGGTTCCCACCCTGCCGAGGCCGGGAGCTGGGCGAACGTCCAGGCGTCCGCGACCATCGCGCGCAGGTCGCGTTCCGGGCGCCAGCCGAGCTCCGCCTCGATCGCCTCGGACGAGGCGACGAGCACCGCCGGGTCGCCCGGCCGCCGGGGCGCGACCCGGGCCGGGATGTCCAGCCCGGTGACCTCGCGGCAGGTGCCGAGCACCTCGCGGTTGGAGTAACCCCTCCCGCTGCCGAGGTTGTAGACCTTGTGCGCGCCGGGCTCCGTGGCCCCCAGGGCAAGCAGGTGCGCCCGCGCCAGGTCGGCCACGTGGATGTAGTCCCTGATGCATGTCCCGTCGGGCGTCGGGTAATCGTCCCCGAACAGCTGGACCTGCGCACCGGCCCTGGCCGCGGCCAGCACGGAGGGGATCAGGTGCGTCTCCGGGTCGTGGCGCTCACCCCGCCAGGCGCCTGATGCGTCGCGGTACGCGCCGGCGACGTTGAAGTACCGCAGGCTGACAGCGCCGGCCCGGTGCATCCGCGCGTGCTCGGCCAGGGCGGTGTCGACGGCGACCTTGGTCGCGCCGTACGGGCTGGTGGGCCTGACCGGGTCGGCCTCGGTGATCGGGATGTGCTCCGGCTCGCCGTAGACCGCCGCGGTCGACGAGAACACGATCCTGGCCGTCCCGGTGACCCGCATGGCCTCGAGCAGCGCCAGGGTGCCGCCCAGGTTGCTGTCCCAGTACACGGCCGGGTGGGCGACCGACTCCCCCACCAGGGACTTGGCGGCGAAGTGCAGCACGGCGTCGATCCCGGTGCGGAGCACGGCAAGGGTTTCCTCCCCGCGGATCGAGCCGCGGCGGAAGGTGACCGCGGCGGGCACGGCGTCCGCGTGGCCGGTGGACAGGTCGTCGATGACCACGACGTCATGGCCGTCTTCGGCCAGCTGGGCCGCGACGACGCTCCCGATGTACCCAGCCCCCCCGGTGACGAGCAGCCTCATCCCGGCTTCCCCTCTCCCAGCCCGCGCAGCGTGGCCGCGGCCGCCTCCGGCGCTATGTCGTTGGTGAACGCGCCCATGCCGGACTCCGAGCCGGCCAGGTACTTCAGCTTGCCGGGGGCACGCCGGATCGTGAACAGCTCCAGGTGCAGCGCGAACTCTTGCGTGCCCGCGCCAGCGGGCGCCTGGTGCCAGCCCGAGATGTAGGGCGCAGGGGTGCCGAACAGCCGGTCGAACCGCCGCAGCAGGTCCAGGTAGACGTCGCAGAACTCGTCCCGCTCGGCCGGGGTCAGCGCCTGCAGGTCCGCCCGCCGGTGCCGGGGATAGAGGTGGACCTCGTAGGGCCAGTGCGCCGCGTGCGGCACGAACGCCGTCCAGTGCTCGCCGGCGCTGACGACCCGCGACCCGTCGGCCAGTTCGGCGGCGAGCAGGTCGTCGAACAGGTTCCTGCCGGTGTCCCGCTGGTACCTCCTGCTTGTCGCGAGCATGCGCGCCGTGCGCGGGGTGACGAAAGGGTAGGCGTAGATCTGGCCATGCGGGTGGCTCAGCGTCACGCCGATCTCCTCGCCCCGGTTCTCGAAGCAGAAGACCTGCTCGACGCCGGGCAGCGCGGCCAGCGCCGCGCTGCGGTCGGTCCAGGCGGCCAGGACCAGCGCGGCCTGGTCGTGGGTCAGGTCGGCGAACGACGCCGTGTGAACCGGGCTGAAGCAGACCACCTCGCACCGCCCGTTGCCGGGGCGGGTGAGCAGCAGCCCGTCCCCGGCCGTGTCATCCCCGCCGGCCGCACCAGGCGCGCTCACCAGGGACGGGAACCGGTTCTCGAAGACCACCACCTCGTAATCAGGCGCCGGGATCTCGGTCAGCCGGCCAGGCCGCGACGGATCCAGCGGGCAGTGGTCGGCGGGCGGCAGGAACGTGCGGTCCTGCCGGTGGCTGGCGACGATGACCCACTCGCCGAGCAGCGGGTCGTAGCGCACCTGCGACGATGCCTCGACCTTGGCCAGCGGCCGCAGGTCGGGGTAACCGGCAGCGGCGTCCGCGGAGTCGCCGAAGTAGATCAGCTCCCGGCCGTCGGCCAGCGTGATCGAAGCCTTCGTCACCCCGCGTCCCGCCGCGGCTTTCACCCCGCGTCCAGCCGCAGCAGGTCGTCGGTGGTCTCCGTGCGCACCAGGACCCTCGAGCCGCCGTCGCGGACGGCCACCACCCCCGGGCGCGGGACGAGGTTGTAGTTGCTGGCCATGGACCGGCAGTAGGCACCGGTGGCCGCCACGGCGACCAGGTCACCGGGGGCCACGTCGGCCGGCAGGTACGCGTCCCTGACCACGATGTCCCCGCTCTCGCAGTGCCTGCCGACCAGCCTGCACAGCAACGGCGGCGCGGCGGATTCCCGCGATGCGAGCACACAGGTGTAATCAGCGTCGTACAGCGCCGTGCGGATGTTATCGCTCATCCCGCCGTCGACGCTGACGTACGTCCGCAGGCCGTCCACGTCCTTGACCGTGCCGACCCGGTACAGCGTGACCGTGCCCGGGCCGGCGATGGCCCGGCCCGGCTCGACGGTCAGGCGGGGCTGGACGAGGCCGGCCGCCCGGGACTGCGCCTCCACGATGCCGCGCAGGTTCTGCGCGACGACCTTGATATCGGCCGGGTCGTCGCCGGCCACGTAGGCGATCCCGAAGCCGCCGCCCAGGTTCAGCTCGTCGATCTCGATGCCCCTGGACTCGCGGATCCGGGCCGCGAGCTCGAGCACCCGGTGCGCGGCCACCTCGAAGCCGGCCGTGTCGTAGATCTGCGACCCGATGTGCGAGTGCAGCCCGGCGAAGTCGAGCACGCCGCTGTCCAGCACCTGCCTGACCGCCTCGTCAGCGGCGCCGGACGCGAGCGAGAAGCCGAACTTCTGGTCGTCGTGCGCGGTCGCCACGAACTCGTGCGCGGCGGCCTCCACGCCGGTGGTGACGCGCACCAGGATCCGCGGGCGCGGCGCCGGGTTCCCGGCCGCTATCCGTTCAAGGCGGTCAATCTCGTCAAAGGAGTCCACCACAATGTGGCCGACGCCGGCGGCCAGCGCCCTCGCCAGCTCGTCGGGCAGCTTGTTGCTGCCGTGCAGCGTGATCATCGCCGGGTCGGCCCCGGCGCTCAGCGCGACCTCCAGCTCGCCGCCGGTGCACACGTCGACGCCAAGGCCCTCCTCGCTCACCCAGCGCAGCACCGCCCGGCAGCAGAACGCCTTGGCCGCGTAGAACACCCCGGCGTCGCCGCCGAACGCCTCGCGGAAGTCCCGGCACCGGCTCCGGAAGTCCGCCTCGTCGCAGGCGAACAGCGGGGTGCCGTACCGCGCCGCCAGGTCGCGCACGTCCACGCCGCCGAGCACGAGCGCGCCGCCCGCGCGGTGCGCGGTCCGCGGCCAGATCGCCGGGTCCAGCGCGTTGACGTCCGGCGGTGGCGGGGGCGGGTGCTCAGGCGGCAGCACCTCGGCGTGGCGAGGGCCCGCAGGGTGGGCGACACGGCTCATGGCACCCAATGCTAGGGGCGCGGCGAAGCCGGTAGGCTGCCTGCTGGCCGGGGAAGCGCGCCCAGGGAGGCTCGATGCCGATATTCGGGAACAGGCCAGACCCCGCGGCGGCCACGTGGGAGCCGGAGGTCGCCGACACCAGGCTGTCCCAGACCGCCGGCGCCAATCCGGCCGGGGTGTTCACCTCCGACCTGTCGGTGTCCGAGTACGTGCTGCTCGGCGAGGCCGGGTTCGAGCCGCTCGGCTTCGTCGTCGGGTCCTCGATCTACCACGTCGGGCTGCAGATCGGGCGCTGGTCACAGAACCAGGAGCTGCAGGTGCTGAGCCAGGCCATGTACAGCGCCAGGGAGCTGGCCATGGCCAGGATGCGGGCCGAGGCCGACCACCTCGGCGCCGACGGGATCGTCGGGGTGCAGCTGCGCATGCAGATGTACGCCTGGGGCCAGGACGTCCTCGAGTTCGTCGCCACCGGCACCGCTGTCCGCTCGCTGGCCGGCGCGGGCGCCCACCGCGCGCCCGACGGCCGCGCGTTCAGCTCCGACCTGTCGGCGCAGGACTTCTTCCGCCTGCTCGCGGCCGGCGCGGTGCCGGTCGCCTTCGTGCTCGGCACGTGCGTCTACCACATCGCGCACCAGTCGGTCATGCAGACCCTGCGGCAGGCGGGCCAGAACCAGGAGATGATCCAGTTCACCCAGGGCATCTACGAGGCCCGCGAGCTGGCGCTGGAGCGGATGCAGACCGAGGCCACCGAGGCGGGCTCCTCGGGCATCGTCGGCGTCGCCGTCGGCGTCTCCAACCACGTGTGGGGCGAGCACGCCACCGAGTTCCTGGCTACGGGCACCGCGATCCGCCGCCTCGCCGACGAGCATCGCCTCGCGGAAACCTCCCCCAGGCCCACCTTCACCCTCGGCCTGGACGCCTAGCCCGCCCGCCGCACCCCCTCCGCCCCCGCGGCGGTGCCGCACCGCCGCCGGGACCCGCACCGCCGCCGGCAGCGACTCTTCCCCCGTTTGAGTCATTTTTCTGAGTGATATGCACCAAATGTCGGCACCAAGCGGAGGATATGTGCGGCCGGATGGAATCCGGACACGGACCAAAATTGGAGGGTGCTGTCCGGAACCGGGGACCGCGCGAGACCTAGCGCCCGGCGGGCGCTGTCACATCTCCGGCGGGCGCTGTCACATCTCCGGCCAGCAGTGCACGGGCTCGCTGGTGTGCATGCGCTCGATGTACCCGAGCGTCATCAGGCGCAGCGCCTCGCGCGGGCCGGCGTGGCCCCGCCCCCGCCCGCAGGAGAGCCCGCGGACGGCCTCGGTCTGCCAGGTCGCCCCGGTCCGGCCGTACAGGCAGCGCTGCTCGATGATGCCGAGCAGGCGCTTCGCGTCGCCAGGGTCCACGCCCCACCGCTCGAGCCCGTCGAATGCCATCGGCAGCAGGCGGCGCAGCACAAGCTCGGTCACCGGAACCTCGCCCAGCCCTGGCCAGTAGAGCTTCGCGTCGATGCCGTGCCTGGCTCCCTCGGCCAGGTTGTCGGCCGCCGCCTTGAACGACATCTGGGTCCAGACCGGCCGCTCCGCCTCGGCCAGCGCGCGGACCAGCCCGCAGTAAAAGGCGGCGTTCGCCATGATGTCGGCGACCGTCGGCCCGGCCGGCAGCACCCGGTTCTCGACCCGCAGGTGCGGCAGCCCGCCCACGACCGCGTAGACCGGGCGGTTCCAGCGGTAGATCGTGCCGTTGTGCAGGGTGAGCTCGGCGAGTTGCGGGGCCTCCCCGCGGTCGAGCGCCGCCACCGGGTCGTCGTCCTCGCACAGGGGCAGCAGGGCGGGGAAGTACCGCAGGTTCTCCTCGAAAAGGTCGAACACCGACGTGATCCAGCGCTCGCCGAACCACACCCGCGGCCGGACCCCCTGGCGCTTCAGCTCGTCTGGCCTTGTGTCGGTGGCCTGCTCGAACAGGATGAGCCTGGTCTCCCGCCACAGCTCGCGGCCGAACAGGAACGGGGAGTTCGCGGCGACGGCCACCTGGACACCGGCGATCGCCTGGGCGGCGTTCCAGTAGCTGCCGAACGCCTCCGGGCTGACCTGCAGGTGGCACTGCACGCTGGTGCAGGCCGCCTCGGGAGTGATCGTGTCGATGTGGGTCAGCAGCCGGTCGACACCCTCGATCGAGATCTGCATCTCCTCGCCGCGGGCGGCGAAAATCTGCTCGTTCAGCAGCCGGTAGCGCGGGTTCGCCGACATCGCCTGCGCGCCGACGTCCCGCTCGGTCAGCGTGGGCAGGATGCCGATCATCACCAGCTGGCTCCCGGCCTGGCGAGCCCGGACGTCGGCATGCTTGAGGCTGCCCAGCACGCCGTCCTCGAGCCGCGACAGGGTGTCACCGGCCAGGGGCCGCGGGGGGACGTTGATCTCCAGGTTGAACTGGCCCAGCTCGCTGGCCCACCTGGGGTCCGCGATCGCGCCGAGGACCTCCGCGTTCTTCATCGAGGGGAGCCCGGAGTCGTCGACCAGGTTCAGCTCGATCTCCAGGCCTACCTGGCGCGGCTCGGTCTCGAACCTGGACTCCCGCAGCATCCGGGCGAATACGTCCAGGCAGAGGCGCACCTTCTCCCGGTAGGCGCGCCGGTCCTGCTGGCTGACGCTGATCGCAGGGACATCCCTGCCCATCGGTCCCCTCCCGCTCAGCTGGCCATGGGCAGCGGCCGTTGCCCCAACTTTCGCACGTCATGGGGCTTGTGACCAGGTCAGCAAGGGCCCGGATCCGGTCAGGACCTGTGATGTGGCGCGTCCCAGTCGAGCAGCGGGCCGTCCGGGACGATCCGGGTGGGATTGATGTGCGGGTGGGTGGTGAAGTAGTGCCGCTTGATGTGGTCGAAGTTCGTGGTCTCCCTGAAGGCGGGCAGCGAATAGAGGTCGCGTGCGTAGCCCCACAGGTTCGGGTAGTCGGTCAGCCGGCGCAGGTTCACCTTGAAGTGGTAGTGGTAGACCACGTCAAACCTGGCCAGGGTGACCCAAAGCCGCACATCGGCCTCGGTGACCGCGTCGCCGAGGAGGTAGCGGCGGCCGGCCAGGCGCTGCTCCAGTTCGTCCAGGGTCGCGAACACCTTGGTCACCGCGTCATGGTAGGCGGCCTGCGTGGTGGCCATGCCAGACCGGTAGACGCCGTTGTTCACGTTCTCGTAGACGACCGCGTTGATCGCGTCGATCTCCGGCCGCAGCCGCTCCGGGTAGAGGTCGTAGGCCCCGTTGGCATAAGCGCCGAACTGGGTGTCCAGGTCGATGGTGATGTCGGGGAAATTGTTGCTGACGATACGGCTGGTCTCGCGGTCCCACAGCACCGGGACGGAGATGTGCCCGTCGAAGCCCGGCTCGGTAGCCTCGTAGGCCTCGCGCAGCAGCGCGAACCCGTTGACCGGGTCCAGCGAGTGCCCCGGACCCTCGCGGAACGCCCACCCGCGGCCGTCCCTGACTGGGTCAACGGCTGACAGCGAGATGACGTCCTCAAGGCCGAGCAGCTTGCGCACGATCGCCGTGCGGTGGGCCCAGGGGCAGGCCCACGAGACGTACAGGTGGTACCGCCGTGGCACCGCCGGGTACCCGCTGGAACCGTCCGCGCTGACCCGGCCGCGGAACGGGTAGGCGGCTCGCACGAACTCGCCGGCCGCCCGCTCCGGCCGCTTGCGCCGGAAGTCCCCGTAGTCGCCGAAGGCCGCGAAGTCGACCGGGCTGGCCCCGCCCGCCTGCTGGGTGGCTGTCATGGCCGTTTCAACCCGGCGTCGTCGCCCGCCATTCCTGGGCGGAGGCCGGGGCCGGGGGCCATGGCTCAGGAGGGCGGCGCGCCGGGGTCGCTGCGGGCCAGCGCGATCGCCTCGGCCTCGGGCATCTGGCGGCCGCGCAGCTCGGCCGCCGCGAACGCCTCGTCGCCGAGTGCCAGCCGGACCGCGGCCACGCTCTGCTGGAACCTGGCCAGGTCGGGACCGAGGATCGGCGACCGGACAGCCTCGCGCAGCGCCTGCGAGGCGCCGAAGAGGACGGCGGCCCGCTGCGCCAGCCCCGCTGCCGCGTCGGCCCCGGCCATCTCTTCCAGGCACTCGGCGATCGACCGGCGCTCGCCGATGGCCTCGGCGTGCTCCAGGCTGCGGATGTAGAACGACCGCGCCGCCGGGTAGTCCTTGCGCGCCAGGGCGGCCAGCCCCAGGTTGGTCAGCGCGACGCAGGCCAGGCGCCGGTCGCCCACCTGCTCCGCGAGCGCGAGCGCCTCGGCGTGCAGCTCGGCCGCGCGGTCGGCGTCGCCGGTGTTCTGCAGCACCGTGCCGAGGTTGGTCAGCGCCCCGCCTATCAGCTTGCGGTCACCGAGCTTCCTGGCGTTGGCCAGGTGCTCGGTCAGCCGGGATGTGGCCAGGCCGAAGTCGCACTCGTTGAACGCCACCACGCCGAGGTTGCCGAGGATCACCGTGGCCCGGCGCAGGTCCCCGGCGGCGCGGAACCTGGAGATGCTCTCGGTGTAGTACGCGGTCGCCTGGGCCTGGTCGCCAGTGTGCAGGGCCAGCCTGCCCAGCCCGCTCAGGCAGCGGGCCATGACGCTCGACGCGCCAGCACGGCGGGCAAGGCCGAGAGCCTCGGCGTACATGGCCTCGGCGGCGGGGTAGTCGCTGCGCAGGTGCGCGACCGCACCCAGGTCGCCCAGGGTGCTGGCCGTGCGCGCGTCGTCGCCGAGGCTGCGCCAGATGGCCAGGCTCTCCTGCTGGAGGCGGCGCTGGGCTTCGTAGTCGGCCTGGACCCCGGCGAGCTGGCCGGCCCCGTCCAGGGCGGTCGCCCGGAGCCCGGGGTCGGCCCCCGGCCCGGCGGCCGCCAGGGCCGAGCCCAGCCAGCGCCTGCCAAGGCTGGCATGCCCGCGTACCTGCCAGAACGGCGCAAGCGACCCAGCCAGCCGCAAGGCCTGCGCCGAGCCGGGCCGGGCCAGGCCCCACTCCAGCCCGGCCCGGATATTCTCCAGGTCGGCCTCGAGCAGGTCGAGCCATGCCTCCTGGTCCGGGCCGTCCAGGTCGGCCTCGTCCGCGTAGCCGATCAGCCAGGCGAGATGGCGCTGGCTCAGCTCCTCCTGCTCCCCGGCCCGGGCCAGCTGCCAGCGGGCGAACTGGTGGACCGACTCGAGCATGCCGTAGCGCATGCTGCCGCAGCGTTCCTCGGTGGTCAGCAGCGAGCGGTCGACCAGCGCGGTGACGGTCTCGAAGACATCCTCGGCGCGCAGCGGCCCGGGAGCAGGCAGCACCGCCTCGGCCGCCTCGAGCGTGCACCCGCCGGCGAACACCGCCAGCCGCCGGAAGCACACCCGCTCCGCATCGCTCAGCAGGTCGTGACTCCACTCGATCGCGGCCTGCAGGGTCCGGTGCCGCGGCAGCGCGCCGCGGCTGCCGCCGGACAGGAGCCGGAACCTGTCATCAAGCCGCGCCGCGAGCTGCCGCGCGGTCAGCGCGTTGAGCCTGGCCGCAGCGAGCTCGAGGGCCAGCGGTATGCCGTCCAGGCGGCGGCAGACCTCACTGACCGCAGCTGCGTTCCCTTCCGCCAGCGCGAACCCGGGCCTGGCCAGCCTGGCACGGTCGCAGAACAGCCGTGCCGACTCGGACGCGGCGATGACTTGCGGGTCCTGCTCGGCCGCGGGCGGCAGGGTGAGCGGCGGCACCGGCCAGGTGGCCTCGCCGACCACGTTCAGCCTGCTCTGGCTGGTCGCCAGGATCCGCAGCGACGGGCACTGGCGCAGCAGGACGGTGATCAGGCCGGCCGCGGCGTCCAGCAGGTGCTCGCAGTTGTCGACGATCAGCAGGGCCTCGCTGGCCTGCAGGTGCGCCGCGATGGTGTCCGACAGCTCCTTGCCGGGCTCCTCCCGGATCCCGAGTGCGGAGGCTGCCACCGTGGTGACCAGGTCGGGCCCGGCCACCGGAGCCAGCTCCACCAGCCAGACGCCGCCCGGGTAGCGGCCTGCGGCCCGCTCCCCTGCCTTGATGGCCAGGCGGGTCTTGCCCGAGCCGCCGGGCCCGGTCAGTGTGAGCAGCCGGGAGAGCCCGAGCAGTTCCTCGATCGTGGCCAATTCGGACTCGCGGCCGATGAATGAGGTGGACTCGGCGGGCAGCCAGCCCCGTGCCGGCCGCGGCTGCCCGGACATCGCCCCGGCCACGCCCCCGGCGGCCGGCCCCGCCGCCTCCCCGGCCGCCGC
>JASHPR010000494.1 GCA_030038015.1 Streptosporangiaceae bacterium | reverse complement strand
GGCGGGACGGCGGGAGCCGAGGGGGCCAACGGGGCGGAAGAAGCGGGCAGCGCGGACTAGGCCCCCGGCCATGAAGGGGGAAGTGGGCGGGCGGCGGGGTAATGTCAGAGCGTGCGGAGAGCCGCCCAGGCGGCCCGGCGTGGGGAGGTAACGTGGCGGCTGACCTCAGGGCCATCACGGGGATCGACGTGCCGACGGCGCTGCTGATCGGCGGGCAGTGGACCGGGGGGCGGGCCGGCGTGCTGCCGGTCATCGACCCGGCCACCGAGGACCCCGTCGCCGAGGTGGCGAGCGCGAGCGTCGAGGACGCCCTGGACGCGGTCACCGCGGCGCACGACGCACTGCCCGGGTGGACCAGGACTCCGCCCAGGGAGCGCGGCGAGTGCCTGCGCCGGGCCTGGGAGCTGATGATCCAGCGCTCCGACGCGCTCGCGCGGCTGATGGTGGCCGAGAACGGCAAGGCGCTCAGGGACGCGAAGGCGGAGATCACCTATGCCGCCGAGTTCTTCCGCTGGTACGCGGAGGAGGCGGTGCGGAACGAGGGCTCGCTGGTCACCGCGCCGTCCGGGGCCAACCGGATCATGGTGCAGCACCAGCCGGTCGGCGTCAGCGTCCTGGTCACCCCGTGGAACTTCCCCGCGGCCATGGCCACCCGCAAGATCGGGCCTGCGCTCGCCGCGGGCTGCACCGTCGTGCTGAAGCCGGCTAAGGAGACGCCGCTGTCGGCGTTCGCCGTCGGCGAGATCCTGCGCGAGGCCGGCGTCCCCGGCGGGGTCGTGAACGTGCTCACCACGGTCAAGGCCGGCCCGCTGGTCGCCGCGATGCTGGCCGACCCGCGGGTGCGCAAGCTGTCGTTCACCGGGTCCACCGAGGTGGGGCGGTCGCTGCTGCAGACCGCTGCGCAGACCGTCACCAACTGCTCGATGGAGCTCGGCGGCAACGCCCCGTTCCTGATCTTCGATGACGCGGACCTGGACGCGGCGATCGACGGGGCCTTCCTGGCCAAGATGCGCAACGGCGGCGAGGCCTGCACCGCGGCCAACCGGTTCTACGTGCACGACGCGGTGGCCGACGAGTTCAGCGCCCGGTTCGCCGAGCGGCTCGCCGGGCTCAAGGTCGGCCCGGGCCTGGAGGAGGGCACCGACCTCGGGCCCCTGGTGAACGAGGACACCAGGTCCAAGGTGGCCAGCCTGGTGGACGACGCGGTGAAGACCGGCGGGCGGGTGGTCACCGGCGGGCAGGCGCCGGAGCGGCGCGGCTACTTCTACGAGCCGACCGTGCTGGACCAGGTCCCCGCGGACGCGGGCATCCTGGGCGAGGAGATCTTCGGCCCGGTCGCGCCGATCGTCCGGTTCACCGACGCCGGCGAGGCGATCGCGCTGGCCAACGGCACCTCCTACGGCCTGGTGTCCTACCTGTACACGCGCGACCTGCGCCGCGCGCTGCAGGTCGCCGAGGCACTCGAGGCCGGCATGGTCGGCATCAACCGCGGCGTCGTGTCCGACCCGGCGGCGCCGTTCGGCGGCGTCAAGCAGTCCGGGCTCGGCCGCGAGGGCGCGCACGACGGTCTGCTCGAGTTCACCGAGACCAAGTACATCGCTGTGGACTGGTAACCGAGGCCACATGGACAGGCGCATCTTCGGGCTCGAGAACGAGTACGGCGTCACCTGCACGTTCCGCGGGCAGCGGCGGCTGTCCCCGGACGAGGTGGCCAGGTACCTGTTCCGCCGGGTGGTGTCGTGGGGCCGGAGCAGCAATGTGTTCCTGCGCAACGGCGCCCGGCTCTACCTGGACGTGGGCAGCCACCCGGAGTACGCGACCCCGGAGTGCGACAACCTGACCGACCTGGTGGTGCACGACAAGGCCGGCGAGCGCATCCTGGAGGGCCTGCTCGTCGACGCGGACCGGCGGCTGCGGGAAGAGGGCATCGCCGGCGACATCTACCTGTTCAAGAACAACACCGACTCCGCGGGCAACTCCTACGGGTGCCACGAGAACTACCTGGTCGGCCGGCACGGCGAGTTCAGCAGGCTGGCCGACATCCTGATCCCGTTCCTGGTCACCCGGCAGGTCATCTGCGGCGCCGGCAAGGTGCTGCAGACCCCCCGCGGCGCGGTGTACTGCGTCAGCCAGCGCGCCGAGCACATCTGGGAGGGCGTGTCGTCGGCGACGACGCGGTCCCGGCCGATCATCAACACCCGCGACGAGCCGCACGCCGACGCGGAGCGGTTCCGCCGGCTGCACGTGATCGTCGGCGACTCGAACATGAGCGAGACCACGACGCTGCTCAAGGTCGGCGCGACCGACATGGTGCTGCGGATGATCGAGGCCGGCACGGTGATGCGCGACCTGACGCTGGAGAACCCGATCCGCGCGATCAGGGATGTCAGCCACGACATGACCGGGCGGCGCAAGGTGCGGCTGGCCAACGGGCGCGAGGTCAGCGCGCTGGACATCCAGCAGGAGTACCTGTCCAAGGCCAGGGACTTCGCGGACCGCCGGGGCCATGACCCGACCACCGAGCGGGTGCTCGGCCTGTGGGAGCTGACCCTGCGCGCGGTGCAGAGCGGCGATCTCGGCCTGGTGGCCAGGGAGATCGACTGGGTCACCAAGTACCAGCTGATCGAGCGGTACCGGGCCAAGTACGACCTGCAGCTCTCGCACCCCCGGGTGGCCCAGCTCGACCTCGCCTACCACGACGTGCACCGCGGCCGGGGCCTGTACTACCTGCTGCAGCGCCGCGGCGCGGTCGAGCGTGCCTGCCGGGACCTGGACATCTTCCAGGCAAAGTCGGTGCCGCCGCAGACCACCAGGGCGCGGCTGCGCGGCGAGTTCATCCGGCGGGCGCAGGAGCGGCGGCGCGACTTCACGGTGGACTGGGTGCACCTGAAGCTGAACGACCAGGCACAGCGGACGGTGCTCTGCAAAGATCCGTTCCGGTCCGTCGACGAGCGCGTGGAGAAGCTCATCGCCGGCATGTAACGGTCCCTTACCGGAGATCTGATGTCGGTTTCTGAACGCGACGCCGCGGGGCTGGGCCAGCAGGCCGCCGAGCCCGGCGCCGCGGCGGGGCCGCGACCGCGGCCGCTGCGTTGGCGGTGGGCCGGGCCGGGGCTGCTGGCGGCCGCCTGCGTCCTGGCCTTCGCCGGCTACCTGCGGATGTCGTCGACGGTCCCGGCGAACTCGGACGTGGCCTCCAACGCGCTGCAGGCATGGGACATGCTGCACGGCAACCTGCTGCTGCATGGCTGGTGGCTGTCGCAGGTGTCCTACTACACCACCGAGCTGCCCGTGTACATGCTGGTCGAGCTCGTGCACGGGCTGAACGCCGGCGTGGTCCACGTGGCGGGGGCCCTGACCTACACCGTGCTCATGGCGCTGGCGGCGCTGCTGGCCAAGGGCAAGGCGGCCGGCGCCGAGGCGTGGGTCCGGATGCTGATCACGGGCGGCCTGCTGCTGGCGCCGCAGCTCGGCGTCGGCACGCAGGTGCTGCTGTCACCGGAGCATGTCGGCACCACCGTGCCGGTCCTGGTGGCGTGGCTGCTGCTGGACCGGTGCGGGCGGCGGCGGTGGGTGCCGGTGGCCGTGGGGCTGCTGCTGGCGTGGGCGCTGGCGGCCGACGCCATCGTGCTGTACATCGGCATCGCCCCGCTGCTCCTGGTGGGCCTGGTCCGGGCCTATCAGGAGATCGTGCAGAAGCACCGCCGGCTCTTTGAGGCGGCCTACGAGCTGTCCCTCGCGGCGGCGGCGCTGGCGGCGCTCGTGGTGGGCCTGAAGGCGCCCGCCCTGGTCCACGCGCTTGGCGGCTACAGCGTCGAGCCCGCGCTGCAGAGCATCGCGCCGGTCAGCGAGATGACCACCCGGGTGTGGCTGACCGCGGCGGGACTGCTGCTGCTCTTCGGCGGCGACTTCTTCGGCCTCAGGTTCGGGCCGGGCACCGCGCTGGTGCTGCTGCACCTGGCCGGCGTCGCCGTCGCGGCGTGGGGGGTCTGCGCCGCGGCCAGGCGGTTCCTGCGCGACAGCGACCTGGTGGTGCAGCTGCTGGTGGTCGGCACGCTGATCATCGTGGCCGGCTACCTGTTCGCCGGGCAGGTGCCCGGCATCGGGTACTCGGACGAGATGGCCGCGGCGCTGCCGTTCGCCGCGGTGCTGGCGGGCCGGCTGCTCGCCGGCAGGCTGATCTCCGCCCGCCTGGTCCCGGTGGCAGCGGCCATCCTGCTCGGCTACGTGGTGACCCTGGGCAGCAACGCGCTGGCGCAGCCGGCACCGTCCGAGGACCCCCGGCTCGCCTCGTTCCTGGCCGCGCACCACCTGCGTTACGGCCTGAGCGGCTACTGGCAGGCCGACGCGCTGACGCTCGCCAGCGGGAACCAGATCCAGATCAGGGCGCTGCAGGTGAACCCGGCCAGCGTGAGCGCCAGCCACTGGGAGTCGCAGGCGTCCTGGTATGACCCGCGGCTGCACGACGCGACCTTCGTGCTGCTGTTCTCCGGGCAGCCCGGTTTCGCCGGCCAGGCCGGGCTGGCGCCGTTCGACCCGGCCAGCCAGATCCGGGCCACGTTCGGCCCGCCGGCGCAGACCTGCCACCTGGGCCGCTACACGGTGCTGGTCTGGCACCAGAACCTGCTGCGGCGCCTGCCCTGACCCGGCCGGGCCCCGGGGCGCGGCCGTGGCACGCCATGATGTTACGGAAAGTATCTCTGCGATTACTTTTCGTTGCTAACATCGTCACCGGTGGCCGCCACACCGACGAGCCGGGGGTACGTTTCGGTGCCGGATCCACGCCGCGGCAGCGGCTTTCCCTGTGACGCGGTGGTTGTCGGCGGCTGCGGCCGGGCCGGGCTGCCGCTGGCGCTCGCGCTCGCCGGCCGCGGCGTGCGCGTCGCCATCTATGACGTCAGCGCCCCCG
>JASHPR010000493.1 GCA_030038015.1 Streptosporangiaceae bacterium | reverse complement strand
AGCTGCTGGCCGGCTCCGGGGTGCCCGTCGTCCCCGCCGAGCTGGTCAACTCGGCCGACGCCGCCGTGGCGGCGGCGCGGCGGCTGGGGCTGCCCGCCGTGCTGAAGGTCTGCTCGGCGCAGATCCCGCACAAGTCCGACGTCGGCGGCGTGGCGGTGGGGCCGGGCACCGACGCGGAGGTGCGCGCCGCGTACGAGCGGGTGCGCGCCGCGGGCCGGGCGGTGCCCGGCGCCCGGATCGACGGTGTCCTGGTCAGCCCCATGCGGACCGGGGGCGTGGAGCTGATGGCCGGGGTGACCGTGGACCCCACCTTCGGCCCGGTGCTCGCCGTCGGGCTCGGCGGCGTGTGGGTGGAGGTGCTGAACGACACCAGCCTGCGGGCCCTGCCGGTGGACGCCGGCGAGGTGAAGCGGATGCTCGCCGAGCTGCGCGGCAGCCCGCTGCTGCTGGGCGCGCGTGGCAGCAGGCCGGTGGACCTTGACGCCCTGGCAGAGGTGATCTGCCTGCTCGGGGACGCGGCCGCCGGCCTGAACGGCTCGCTGCGCGCGCTGGAAGTCAACCCGCTGTGGGCCGAAGGGGACCGGGTCGAGGCGCTCGACGTCCTCGTCGTCACCGACGGCAGATCGGAGCGAGCACCATGAGGCTGGCCGTCAGCGCCGAGCAGCGCGACCTGCGGGAATCCGTGCGCAGGTTCCTCGCCGACCGGGCGCCCATGTCCAGGGTCCGCGAGCTGATGGAGACGCAGGACGGCACCGACCGGAAGGTCTGGGAGCAGGCCGGCGCCCAGCTCGGCCTGCAGGGGATCGCGATCCCGGAGTCCTGCGGCGGTGCCGGGTTCTCCTTCGCCGAGCAGGCGATCGTGCTCGAGGAGCTTGGCGCCGCGCTGTACGGCGGGCCCTACCTGGCCAGCGCGGTGCTCGCCGCCACCGCCCTGCTGTCCTGCCCGGACGAGGTGGCCAGGCGCGCTTTGCTGCCGCCGATCGCCTCCGGCCAGACCGTGGCCACGCTGGCCTTCACCGAGGACGACGGGTCGTGGGAGCCCGCGGCGGTGCGGCTCGCCGCCTCCCCGGGCGCCGGCGCCGGCGGCTGGGTGCTGGACGGGCACAAGAGCTTCGTGCTGGACGGGCACACCGCGGACCTGATCCTGGTGGTGGCCGCCACGGGCCCGGGTCTCTCGCTGTTCGCGGTGCAGGCGGGCGCCGCCGGCCTGGACCGGCGGGTGCTGCCGACGCTGGATCAGACCAGGAAGCTGGCCAGGCTCGTGTTCCGCTCCGTGCCCGCGCGGCTGATCGGCGCCGAGGGAGACGCCGCGGCGGTGCTCGCCCGGACCCTCGACGTCGCGGCGATCGCCCTCGCCGCCGAGCAGCTCGGCGGCGCGCAGCGGGCCATGGACATGGCCGTGGCGTACGCGAAGACCAGGCACCAGTTCGGCCGGCCGATCGGCAGCTTCCAGGCGATCAAGCACCGCTGCGCCGACCTGCTGCTCGAGGTCGAGTCGCTGCGCTCGGCGGTCGGCTACGCGGCGGCTGCCGTGGCCGAGGGCTCGGCCGAGGTCCCGGTCCTCGCCTCCCTGGTGCAAGCGTACGCGTCCGACGTGTACTTCCACGTGGCCGCCGAGAACATCCAGATCCACGGCGGCATCGGCTTCACCTGGGAACACGACGCCCACCTGTACTTCAAGCGGGCCACGTCCAGCGGGCTCTTCCTCGGCGACGCCAGCTATCACCGGGAGCGCCTGGCCCAGCGGATCGGCCTGTAAAACCCGTGGCGCCGTCCCGCGGTGCCGTGGCAGCAGCACGTGGTGCGCGATCCCGATCGAGACGATGGGGTCCGCGGCCGTGGTCACCGACAGCGGCCGCGACACCGCAGTGAGGCAACCACCAGCGCCGCCGCTCAGCATTTCAATGGTGTGGTGGCGTCCTTGCTGTCACTGTTTGAACAGCAAGGAGTCCACCACTTCATTGCCGGCCGCCTGGCGGCGGCGCGGCGTTGCCGGCCGGCCTGGCTGGGGGCGGGGCAGGAGCCGGTCAGCCGGCCGGCCGCATCGTGATGCCGAGCCTGGCCGAGCAGGAGCCGGTCAGCCGGCCGCCGGTATCGTGACGCCCAGCTCGGTGAGCAGGTCCTGGGAGTAGGCCACCCGCCCGGTCAGCGTCCTCGGCTCGGCGTGGCAGAGCGCCAGCGCGGCCTCGGCCATCACCGCGGGCGGCTCGGCGTTCGGGTCGTCCTCGGTGGTCAGGTGGTGGAAGATCGTGCCTGGCGTGGGCACGACCAGGTTCGGCGAGAGCGCGTTGACCGCGATGTTGTCCTCGTACAGCTCGGCCGCGAGCCCGGTCGAGAACCGCTCCAGCGCCGCCTTGCACATGCCGTACACGGTCGAGCCGATGGCGAACCGGCCCGGCGGCAGCGACGGGTGCCGGGCGGCGCCCGACGAGATGTTCAGGATCCACCCCCGGCCGCGGTCCCGCATTCCCGGCAGCACCAGCCTGGCCAGCTCGAACGGCGCCTCCACCTGCACCGCGAACATCAGCGCGTAACGGCGCATGCTGAACTCGGCGACCGGCTCGAAAAAGCTCACCGCCGCGTTGCTCACCAGGATGTCGGCCGGCCCGAGCTGCCGGGTCGCCTCGGCGACCAGCCGCTCCCTGTCCTCCGGCCGGGCCAGGTTGGCGGGTATCGCCACCGCTGTGCCGCCGGCGTCGCGGATCGCCGCGGCGGTCTCCTCGATCGTGCCGGGGAACGGGGACTGGCCCGGCGCCGCGGTCCTGGCGGCGACCGCGACCGCGGCGCCCTCCGCGCCGAAGCGCTTCGCGATGGCCGCGCCGATGCCCCGGCTGGCCCCGGTCACGATGGCGATCTTCCCGTCCAGCACACCCACGTCGATCACTCCCAAGGCCAGCCGGGCACGGCGCGGCCAGCTCTCTCAGGTTGACACGCCGGAGCTGGCTCCCAAAGACTATTTTTGGAACGAAATTCTAGTACCAGCGGAAGCCGCCCGCCCGGGGTGCGCGGTACGGAGGTCGGGATGCCCCTTGACCACAGCCTCGTCGGCGTGCCAGGCGAGCCGCAGGAACGCTCGTGGACGTCCGCCGACGCGCTGCTGTACGCGGTCGGCGTCGGAGCCGGCCTCGGCGACCCGCTGCGGGAGCTGCAGTTCACCACAGAGAACACCCGGGGCGTGCCGCAGCAGGTGCTGCCGACCTACGGCGTCCTGGTGGCGCAGCCCCGCTCCGGCCGCAGCCTGGGCAGCTTCGACCGGGCAATGCTCGTGCACGCCGAGCAGGCGTTCGAACTCCACCAGCCGCTGCCCGTCGGGGGCACCGCGAGCGTCGTCTCCACGGTGACCGGCATTTACGACAAGATCTCGGGCGCGCTGGTCACCATCGAGAACGTGGCCGTCGACGCGGTGACCGGCGACAAGCTGGTCACGTCCACGAGCAGCGTCTTCATCCGGGGCGAGGGCGGGTTCGGCGGCGAGCGCGGGCCGGGCAACGGATGGCGGCGGCCGGATCGCCCGCCGGACCGCACGGTGCTCCAGCAGACCAGGCCCGAGCAGGCACTGGTGTACCGGCTGTCCGGCGACAGGAACCCGCTGCACTCTGATCCGGCGTTTGCCGCACGGGGCGGCTTCCGCCGGCCGATCCTGCACGGCCTGTGCACCTACGGCGTGACCGGCCGGGCGCTGCTGCACACGCTGTGCGGGTCGGACCCGGCCAGGTTCCGCTCGATGTCCGGCCGGTTCACCCGCCCGGTGCTGCCGGGCGACACGCTCGCCGTGTCGATCTGGCTGCCGGACGACGGGGGGAGCACCGCCCTGTTCCAGACCGCGACCGAGGACGGGGCCGTGGTGATCGACCGCGGCCGGATGGGGTTCCTGCCCGCCAGGGACCAGGCGTGACGGCGGCACCGGCCGCGGCGGTCGCCGGCGTTTACGAGTTCCCCGGGCGGGTCGCCCGCGGGCTGAGCGCGCTGCAGATCAAGGCGGAGTGCGCGGCGCGTGCGCTGGACGACGCCGGCCTCACCTGGGCGGACGTGGACGCGGTCTACGACGCCAGCGAGGCAGGCCGGATGCAGGGCCTCACGATCGCCGAGTACTTCGGCGTCACCCCCCGGGTCATGGACACGACCTCCGTGGGCGGAAGCTCCTACGAGTTCCAGGCCGCGCACGCCGCCAGGGACATCGCGGCGGGCAAGGCCAGCGTGGCCCTGCTCACGTACGGGTCGACGGCGCACAGCGAAGCCCGGGCCATCGGCACCGGCGCGCGCCCCTGGTCGGAGGCGCAGCCGGCCGCCAACATGGAGCGCCCGTACGGGCTGACCCTGATCGGCAACTACGCGATGGTGGCCAGGCGGCACATGGCGCAGTACGGCACGACCCCCGAGCAGCTTGCCGAGATCGCGGTGACCACCCGCGGGCACGCGATGCGCAACCCGCAGGCGGTCGCCGGGCTCGCCGACATCGGCTTCCGGAACGTCCGCGAGATCACCGTCGACGACGTGCTCGGCTCGCGGCTGATCGCCGACCCGCTGCACCTGCTGGAGTGCTGCATCGTCTCCGACGGGGGAGGGGCGGTCGTGATCGTGTCCCGGGCCGTGGCGGCCGGCCTGCGCACCAGGCCAGCCTGGATCCTGGGCACCGGCGAGGCCGCCGGGTACCCGGCCAGCGGCGCCGACATCACGGTCACCGCCGCGGCGCGGTCGGGCAAGGAGGCGTTCGGCCAGGCCGGCGTCCGCCCCGACGAGATCGACATCGCGATGATCTACGACTCGTTCACGATCACCGTGCTGGCCATCCTGGAGGATCTCGGCTTCGCGAAGAAGGGCGAGGGCGGCCCGTTCGCCGCGGGCGGCCGCCTGGCGTTCGACCATCCCGGCGGCCCGGCGCTGAACACCGATGGCGGCGGCCTGTCGTCCAACCACCCGGGCATGCGCGGCATCTTCCTGCTGATCGAGGCTGTGCGGCAGCTGCGGGGCGAGTCCACGTCGCAGGTGCCCGGAGCCCGGCTGGCCGTCGCGCACGGCAACGGCGGGCAGCTCGGCACCCGGCACGCGGCCGCCACGATCGTCCTCGGAACGGAGTGAGCCCATGCCCGACCAGCTGGAGCGGCCGCTGCCGGTCTTCCCCGAGCCGGACACCGAGCCGTTCTGGGCCGCGACCGCGGACCACCGGCTCACCTACCAGGTCTGCCGGGCCTGCGGCCAGATCGTGTTCCACCCGCGCAGGCACTGCACCGGCTGCCTGCTGGGTGACCTCGAGTGGCGGGAGTCGGCAGGCCAGGGCACCGTCTACACGTTCACGGTCATCCGGCAGAACGGGCAGCCGTTCTTCCGGGCCCGCATCCCCTATGTGGTCGGCCTCGTCGACCTGGACGAGGGCTTCCGCATGCTGGCCGAGATCGCCGCCGGCCCCGGCGCGGTGCACGTGAACCAGCGCGTGACGGTCATCTGGGAAGACCACTCCGGCCTGAGCGTCCCGCTGTTCCGCCCGCAGGAGTAGCCAGCCCGGTGCGAGAAGCGGCACCGGCCCCGGCCGGCGGGACGGCGTGACCGGGATGCACTAAAATCACGGCTCGTGACGGCGCGGCACCGAACGCGGACGCTTCGCCGTTTGAGCCCCGGCATCATCCTGCTCATCTTTGTCGTGCTGCTGCTGGCGGTGCCGAAGCCGGCGGCCGTCCTGCCGCCGACACCCGTCCTTTCCGGCATCGAGCAGGCGGGCAACGTCAGCCTCGCCCGCGACTGCGGCTACAGCGCGCCGCTGCCGGCCAGCCCCGGCCAGAGCCTGTGGCTGTTCTGCGATACGCCCGTCTACGCCAGGACAGCCGCAGGCCATCCCTGGGCGCTGCTGCGGTTCATCGCCGGCTCCACGGCCGCCGTGGGCCCGGCCGCCGCCGGGCACGCGCCCGGCCGGCTCAGCGAGGTAGCCAC
>JASHPR010000042.1 GCA_030038015.1 Streptosporangiaceae bacterium | reverse complement strand
CAGCGGCCAGCCGATTCCGATGATGAAGATCGCGGGGTGACGCCTGAGCACCATCGTCTCCCGCTGCTTGCGCGGCAGGCCGGGATACATCGCCAGGATGTCCTCGGCGTGCAGGAAGGTGAGCTCGTCCGGCAAGCAGGGATAGCGGGGGTCCCTCAGGACGGGGAACATCTCCTGCACGAACCGCTCCGCGCCGGTCAGCACGTGCCAGATCTTGCTGACGGTGCCCTTGAGGAAGCCCAGGGTGCGCTGGTCTTCGGTGATGACTTGCTCCCAGTCCCACTGGTCCACGTAGCAGCTGTGGTCATGGTCGAGGAAGTAGTCCTTGCGGACCGCGCGCATGTCGGTGCAGATGCCTTCGCCGGGCGCGCAGTCAAACTGCCTGAGCGCCACCCGCTTCCACTTGGTCGCCGCCTGGACGATCTGGGCGTCGACCGGGTGCTGGTCATGGTCATTGCTGATGTGAAAGCCGACTGGCGTGCGCGAGCCGTCCCGGTCCAGCATGTCGTTCACGCCGCTGGCAGCCTCGACGATCAGGGGAACGGTCACCCGCTGCAGGTTCAGCTCGCGGCACAGGCCCTGCTCGATGTAGTCCCTCGTGGCGAAAATCGCCTGCTGGGTCTGGCGGGGCGTCAGCAGCGACCGGTAATCCGCGGGCAGCACCCGGGCAAGCTCCGCGTAGTCACCAATGCCCGGCCCGGCCAGGTCCGCGATCTTGTCGCCCATCGTTACCTCCCCAGGAGTCACCGCCATTATCGCGGTCGAAGCAAAGGACGGCACCGGCCGAACGCCACCAGCGCATGTCCGTTCGTCCCCGGGCGGCTCCGCCCCGCATCTGGGGGACCTGTTGCACTCTGTGATGGACCGCCACCGACGGGTTAGACGCGAGCCGCCGATCTGGGCGGCAGCCTGGTGGTCAACGTGGCCGCCCTATGCCGTACCGGGGGCATGCCCGGTACCCGGCATCCCCGGGCCGCCGATGGACATCACGCTGGGTGATGGAGACTGTCGGGAGAGGAGCGAAGAGCCGCCGTTCTGCATGGGCGGTGCTGCGCGGGGTGCCGCAACACGCCACCCAGCGTTCCGCGTGTGCTGCTACCCCGCGCCCAGATCGATGCCTCTACGGTGCAGCGCCACCGCGGTGGCCTCGCTCGCTCGTCACCTCCGGTGAGGAGTTAACGGTCCTGCTCCTCGATGGCGAGGTTGCCGTAGGTGGGCACGCCGGCGGTCTCGTAGGAGAGGTGGAGCGTGCCGCTGGGGTAGGTGACCGATTCGGTGAGGCGCAGCGCCGTGGGCACGGTCCCGCCGGCGAACACCTGCTTGCCGCTGCCGAGCAGCAGCGGGTACAGCCACAGGTTCATCCGGTCGACCAGGCCGAAGCGCAGCAGAGACTGCAAGAGGCCGAGACTGCCGATGACGTGGACTTCGTCGTGGCGCTCCTTGAGGGCGGTGATGCTCTCGGCGAGGTCGCCGGCGACGAGCGTCGACCCCTGCCAGGCGAGCGGGCCAGCGAGCGTGCGGCTGGCAACGTACTTGGGGACGCCGTTGAGCAGACCGGTGAACGGGATCTCCGGCGGAGCGCTCGGCCAGTAGCCGGCGAAGATCTCGTAGGTCCTTCGCCCCAGCAGCAGGGCGTCCATGCTCGTCGCTTGCTCGAATATGACCCGGCCCGACTCCTGGTCCGCCAGTGGCGCCTGCCACCCGCCGTGCGCGAAGCCGCCGTCGCGGTCCTCGTCGGGCCCTCCAGGCGCCTGTGCCACCCCGTCGAGCGTCACGAACTCGGTCACGATGAGCTTGCCCATGGTGTGCTCCTTTGCCTGGTGGCGATCCGTCCCTGTGTATGACGCCGCCGCCGTGCCGGACTCATCGCCGGCGCCGCGACCAACGGCCCGGGCGGCCACGGCGCGGGGCTCGGCCGGTTGGACTCATCGGCGCTCCGTACCCATTCCGCCGCCGACGGGTCGTCGGACGGCAGCGGAAGTCAAGGCCGCGGGGTCTCCTTCACCCGGCCAGGTGCCGCCGAACCGGCCGCGCACCGGTTGCCCGATCTGCGACACCGCCGGCATCAGTTGCAACATCCAGCTACCCGGGCAATAAGGCGGATATCGCACGACGGCGCGGATCGGGCCTGATCGCCAAGCGTGATCGGAACGCCGACCCCGCCGAGTTCCTTATCGCCGACCCGGCGCGTGTGACTTTCGCGCCAAGCGGGTATCTGGCGGCGCCCCAATTTTCCCGGTCAGGTGTCAGCATTATGTGTCTGGCTGGGTTCCGGCCAGCGGCCAGCCCCGGCCAGCCACCACCCGCGCCGCGAGCACCGAAGCCAGCTCGGCATCCAGCTCATCGACGATCACCCGGAGCCAGCTGCTGAGCTGCCCGTGCTGCAGCGCGGCGCCGGTCACGGCGAGCGTCCGCGGATCGGTGAGCGTGGCCGGGTAGAGTTCCCGCGCCAGGTATTCCGCGACCCGGGACCGCCGGCCGTCCAGGGCGGGCAGCGCCTCGGTGACGTACCGGTCGCGGTAGTCGGCCAGCAGCTCGTCCTGCCCGGGCACCCATATCCCGCGCGCGTGCCCCAGCGCCAGCCGCCACTCGGTCGATGGTGCCAGCGCGGCCTGCCAGGCAGCCCGCTTGGCCGCCGGGTCCGGGCGCATGGCCCGGCAGGTGGCGGCGATCTCGCGCCCGCTCACCGGGTCCGCGGTGACCAGCGCGTCCAGGTCGCCGTCGGCGGCCAGCCCTCGGGCGGACAGCGTCTGAAGGATCCGGCCGCGCAGGTCCGCCCGGACCGCCAGGCCGCCGGGCAGCGACGTCCCGGCTAGCCAGCATCGCAGCATGGAAAGCTGACTGTCGCGCTGCGCGCTGTCGGCGAACCCCGCCGCGAGCGCCCGCTGCAGCGGCCCGCCGGCTGGCGCCCGCCCCGCGCCGGCCAACGCGGCCGCGGCCACGG
>JASHPR010000492.1 GCA_030038015.1 Streptosporangiaceae bacterium | reverse complement strand
AGCGAGAACTCCAGGCCCTGGCCCCTCGCCTGCACGCGGTAGCCGACCCCGACGATCTCCAGCGTCTTGCGGAAACCCTCGGTCACGCCGGTGACCATGTTGGCGATCAGCGAGCGGGACAGGCCGTGCAGCGCCCTGATCTCGCCCTCGTCGTTGGGCCTGGTCACCCTGATGACGCCGTCGTCCTGCGACACCTCGATGGGCTCGGCCACCCGCATGCTGAGGGTCCCGCGCGGCCCCTGCACGGTGACCTCGCGGCCGTTGATGCTGACGTCGACGCCTGCCGGGATGACGACCGGCGTCCGTCCGATTCGTGACATCGCGGTTCCCCTACCAGACGTAGGCGAGGACTTCCCCGCCCACGCCCTGCTTGTTCGCCTGCTTGTCGGTCATCAGGCCGGCCGAGGTCGAGAGGATCGCGACGCCGAGGCCGCCGAGGACCCGGGGCAGGTTGTCCTTGCGCGCGTAGACCCGCAGCCCCGGCTTGGACACCCGCTTCAGCCCGGCGATCGAGCGCTCCCTGGTGGGCCCGAACTTGAGCGTGATCGTCAGGTTCTTGCCGACTTCCGCGTCCTGCACCTTCCAGCCGGCGATGTAGCCCTCCTGCTGGAGGATCTCGGCGATGCGGACCTTGATCTTGGAAGACGGCATGGTCACGGTGTCGTGGTATGCCGCGTTGGCGTTGCGCAGACGGGTCAGCATGTCTGCGACCGGGTCGGTCATGGTCATGGCCTGGAGGCCCTCCTCGCCGCGGTTTCCCTCGGGACCTGCGGCGTGGTCGGTGGGCGCTGGTCGCGCCCAGGTCTGAACGGTTGCTGCGGCTGGCGGTCTACCAGCTTGACTTGGTGATGCCGGGAAGCTCCCCGCGGTGCGCCATCGTGCGGAAGCAGATGCGGCACAGGCCGAACCTGCGGTAGACGGCACGCGGCCGCCCGCACCGCGAGCACCTCGTGTACCCGCGGACAGCGAACTTCGGGGTGCGCTTCGCCTTGACGATCAGGCTCTTCTTCGCCACTTGTCAGCTCTCCCTGAACGGAAACCCGAGCCGCCGCAGCAGCGAGCGGCCCTCATCATCGGTGGTCGCGGTGGTCACGACCGTCACGTCCATGCCGCGCTGCCGGTCCACCTGGTCCGGGTTGACCTCGTGGAACATGAGCTGCTCGGTGAGGCCGAAGGTGTAGTTCCCCCGCCCGTCGAACTGCCGGTCGGAGAGGCCGCGGAAGTCGCGGATCCGCGGCAGCGCGAGGGTCAGCAGCCGGTCACAGAACTCCCACATCCGGGTGCCGCGCAGCGTGACGTGCGCGCCGATCGGCATGCCCTCCCTGAGCTTGAACTGGGCGACCGACTTCCGCGCCCGGGCGACGGCCGGCTTCTGCCCGGTGATGACCGCCAGGTCCCGCACTGCGCCGTCGATCAGCTTCGCGTCCTTGGCGGCCTCGCCGACGCCCATGTTGACCACGATCTTGGACAACGTCGGGATCTGCATCACGTTGGCGTAGCCGAATTCCTCGCGCAGGGCGGGCGCGATCTCGGAGGCGTACCGCTCCTTAAGCCTTGGAACTGGAACGTTACGCTCCGGCGAACCGCCGTCGTGTCCGGCGGCGGTGGCGGTGTCGCCGTCCTGCGCGGCGCCCCTGCCGCCGCGCGCCTGCCTAGTCTGTGTCGGAGGCATCAGATGTCCTTACCGCTGGAGCGCGAGATCCTGACCTTCTTGCCGCCGTCCTCGCGCCGGTAGCCCGCGCGGGCGGGCTTCTTGCTGTCCGGGTCGATCAGCTGCACGTTGCTGACGTGGATGAGCGCCTCCTGGTGGATGATGCCGCCCTCCTTCGCCCCGCGCCGGCCCTGGTAATCGACCTTCTTGTGCTTCTTGATCATGTTGACGCCCTGGACCAGCAGCCGCTGCTTGTCAGGGAACGCCGCGATGACCGTGCCCTCGCGGCCGTTGTCCCGGCCCGCGATGACGACCACACGGTCGCCCTTCTTGATTTTCATTCCCGGTGTCCTCGCTCCGGCCCTCCTGGCCGTGCCCTTCCCCGCCATCACAGCACCTCCGGGGCCAGCGAGATGATCCGCATGAACCGCTTCTCCCGCAGCTCCCGGCCGACCGGGCCGAAGATGCGGGTGCCCCGCGGGTCCCCGCCATCCCGGATCAGCACGGCCGCGTTCTCGTCGAAGCGGATGTAGGAGCCGTCGCCGCGCCGCCGCTCCTTGCGCGTGCGCACGACGACCGCCTTGACCACATCGCCTTTCTTGACCCCGGCGCCGGGAAGGGCATCCTTGACCGTGGCCACGATGACATCGCCGATGCCCGCGTATCGCCTGCCCGAGCCGCCGAGCACGCGGATGCACAGGATCTCCTTGGCACCCGTGTTGTCGGCGACCTTGAGCCGCGACTCCTGCTGGATCACGTCAACTCCTGCTTCGACCCCGGCCCGCCACCGGGCCGGGCTGGTGTCTTTCCGTGGCCCGCACGCGGGCCGGGGCTGGTATCTGTCGTCGGGCCCGCCTGGCGGGCCGGCTGGTGTCTTTCCGTGGCCCGCACGCGGGCCGGGGCTGGTATCTGTCGTCGGTGCTTGGCCTGCTGTCAGTGCGCCGCGCACCCGGGAGGGTCTACTTCGCCTTCTCCAGGATTGCCGACACCCGCCAGCGCTTGGTCGCGGACAGCGGCCGGGTCTCCATCAGCAGGACCCGGTCGCCGATGCCGCACTCGTTCGCGCCATCGTGCGCCTTGTACTTCTTGGTGCGCCGGATGACCTTGCCGTACTTGGGGTGCTTGATCCGGTCCTCGACCACGACCACGACGGTCTTGTCCATCTTGTCGCTGACCACCAGGCCCTCACGCACCTTGCGGTAGCCGCGCCGGGGCCCGCCGCCTGCGTCGCTCATCCCGCTCACTCCTCAGCCGCCTCCTCTTCCAGGGTCACGATGCCGAGCTCGCGCTCCCGCTTCACCGTGTAGATGCGGGCGATCTCCTTGCGCACTTCGCGAAGCCGTCCGTGGCTCTCCAGCTGGCCGGTGGCCGCCTGGAAACGGAGGTTGAACAGCTCGATCTTGGCCTCCGCCAGCTTGCCGTCGAGTTCCTCCTCGGTTGAGCCCCGCAGATCAGCGGCGGCCAGGCTCTTGGCCATCACGCTTCACCGACCTCTCGCTTCACGAACTTGCACTTCATGGGCAGCTTGTGCATCGCGCGACGCAGCGCTTCCCTGGCGACAGGCTCGGAGACGCCCGACAGCTCGAACATGACCCGGCCGGGCTTCACGTTGGCCACCCACCACTCGGGGGCGCCCTTGCCGGAGCCCATCCGGGTCTCGGCGGGCTTCTTGGTCAGCGGGCGGTCCGGGTAGATCGTGATCCACACCTTCCCGCCGCGGCGGATGTGCCGGGTCATGGCGATACGGGCGGCCTCGATCTGGCGGTTCGTCACGTACGAGTGCTCGAGAGCCTGGATGCCGTACTCGCCGAACGTCACCCGGGTGCCGCCCTTGGCCGCGCCGTGCCGGTCAGGCCGGTGCTGCTTGCGGTACTTGACCCTCCGCGGGATGAGCACGTCTCAGCCCTCCTCGCCCGCGCCGTCGGCCTGCGCGCCAGCCGGAACGGTGGTCTGCTCGTGGCCGTCACCCCGGTCCTGGCCCCCCGACCCGGTCCAGTCGGCGCCGCCGGGACGCCGCCGCCCGCGCTGCG